>JBDUAY010000159.1:0-11401 GCA_040004415.1 Bacteroidota bacterium
GTTTCTAACAGCGGATACTCTTTAAATTTTTTACTAATCTTCTTAATTAAAAAATTACGAACATCTTCATTCGTCTGCAGTTTGTCAATATCATTGGCAAAGCATGCCGCGCAAAGAAAAAAATATACGGCTAAATGAAAGATTTTCATATAATAATGGCTTGCAATTAAATTGAATATCATTCCACTACATAATTAAAATGGTTTCTTCTGATTATCCGCTTTCGGCGTTACCGTTTTCTTAAAATCACCTGCGTAAATCAGCGTCAGTTTAGATTCATCAAAATATTTCCGCAAAGCTGCGTTAACGCTGGCAACGCTAAGCGCTTTAACTTTATTTTCAAAATCAAGAACTTCATTCAGATCACGATCATCACGCAAATAGTCACGCAACCTGGCCGCCAGTATATTATTAACTCCAAGAAAAGTCTTATTCTGTTCGAGCCAGCTGCCCACGGATTTTTTTAGTTCCTCATCTGTAAATCCGCCAGTACGCGCTTTTGTAATTTCCTGGTGCAAGGCGGAATCAAGACGGCCCTGGTACAACGGGTTAAAGTACGCATATACGCCCCAGTTGCCCGCGTTGAAATTATGATCGGCCGACAAATAGCTGCCTGCTCCATAACTCATGCCTTCTTTTTCTCTTAACCGCTGCGGAATACGTGAAGCGAGAAAAGCACCACCACCCAGCAATTCATTGGCCATAAATACGGCGGGGTAATCAGCATTTTTTTCTGAAATATTAAGGTTGATATTGCCCAGCAGGGTTGCATTGGTTTTATCGGGCGTTTCAATATTTTCAACCGTACCCGGCACATCAAAATATTTTGTTTCAACTTCTTTATAGGCCATTTTACTGGTCCAGTTGCCCAGCGAGTTTTGTAAAAAATCAGTTATTTGTTTTTTATCCAGCTCACCTACAAAAGAAGATACTGAATTATTGGCGCCATAAAAGTCTGTATAATATTTCTTTACATCTTCCGTCTTCATGGCATTTAGTTCTGCCAGCGATTCGTCTGTATCTGCTGCGTAATTGGGATGACCTTTCGGATATTTAGTTGTGCGTTTCGCCAGCCTTATTGAAGCAATGGTATTTGGATCATTGCGGCTCGCTTCATAATCAGCTTTTGTATCAAGAATTACTTTGTCGAATTCCGTCTGATCAAATTTTGGATGCTTTAGCAGATCATCCAGCAATGCAAGGGCGGCCGTCAAATTTTGCTTATCCGTATTAATTCTTACCGATAATTCATTGGCGGCACCGTAGATGCTGATATCCGTTTTAATGCGATCCAATTCATCTGCAATTTGTTTTTTTGTTTTTGTTTCTGTCCCGGTTTTCAGCATTGCTGCAGTGATAACTGCAATCTGACCTTTATCAGTAAGATTATTTTCATCACCCAAACGCAGTGTAACAAACGCATCGATTTTATCTCCTTTGGTTGGTTTTTCCAGCAGCGCGTATTTCCCCCCATTGGGCAATTTACCATACACCGTATTTTTTTTGATGTTCTCAATGCTGTTTTCAAAATTGGCTTTTTGGGCCGCCACTTCTTTTCCTTTATAACCGCTCAACAGTTTTGCAATGTCGGGCGTCTCACTCACTTTTGCCCGGTCCGGCGCAGCGTCCGGTATAAAAAGGCCGTAGGTGCGATTGGATGTTTTATAATATTTTTTCGCTACTTCCTGTACATCGCTTACGGTAAGGTGTTCTATCCGGTCGCGGTTTAAAAACCATAAGCGCCAATCACCGGCGCCTATATATTCAGTGAGCCCTATCGTTAGATTTAATATTTTATCATTGGTGTTCTCAATATATTTCAGCCGGCTATTTTTGGCGCGGGTCAAATCTTCTTCAGAAACATTCATATTAGCTACGCCATCTGCTGCCTGGAACAATGCCTGTTTAGCGCTATCGATGCTTTTATCTTTCGGCACTTCCGTTTCAAAATACGTAAACCCGGGATCGTATAACGTTTGCGCAGAACCGCTTATTTTGGAAGCAAGTTTTGTATCAACCAATTTTTTATAAAATACACCAGAAGGATTGTTGGTTAATATTTCGACCAGTACATCATTGGCGGCAAAATCTTTATCGGCAAAAGACGGCGTGTGGTAAGCCATACCAATATATTGTATGTCCCCGGCTCGCCTCAATAGCACACTGCGCTCTCCATCCTGCGCTGGTTCTACTGTATAGGGCGCCTGCAGTATACGCGCAGGTTTTGGTATCGGTCCAAAATATTGCTGTACCAGCGCCAATGTTTTTTGTTCATTAAATTTCCCGGCAATAATCAGCACGGCATTGTCTGGCTGATAATATTTTTTATAAAAAGCTTTCAGGTTTTCGGCTTTCACTCTTTCAATATCTTCTTTACTACCGATGGTGCTTTTGCCGTAATTGTGCCAGAGATACATGGTAGAAAGAACGCGTTCATTCAACACATTGCTGGGGGAATTCTCATCTATTTCAAATTCATTCCGCACCACACTAAATTCTTTTTGAAGTTCAGTTGCCAGCATTTTTGAGTTTACCATACGGTCTGCTTCCATGTCGAGCGACCAGCGCAGGTTTTCATCAGACGCAGATAATATCTCATAATAATTGGTACGGTCGTACCAGGTGCTGGCATTTGCGAAAGCGCCTTTGTCTGCAATTGCCTTTTTTATATCCGCAATTTTTGCGCATTGTTTAAAAAGCATGTGCTCAATAAGATGTGCCATACCCGTCTCGCCATAACCTTCATGGCGGGAACCTACTTTGTATACAATATTGATAGCAATATTGGTTTGGGAAGGATCAGGAATAAGCAGTATATGCAAACCATTATTCAGCTCATATTCTTTAACACCTTCTACATTGTTGACCAGTTTTGGCGCGCTTTGAGCAGACAACTGGTTGGCAAAAATCAAGAGCAAATGCACATAAAACAGGCGAAATAAAAGTTTCATACCCATGCTTTTTTCTAAAGATAGCTTTTTATAAGATTTTGGTAAATGGAAAAATGGCATCCCTTTTTTTGCCCCATAGCATGGAAAACTGTTTCTTTGTATGACAAACCGTACCGACAAGCATTTGCTGTTACCTTCCAAACCATCAAACAAAACAAAAAATTATAACCAACCATGAGTTACATTTCAGAAGTTCATGCAAGACAAATTTTAGACAGCCGCGGAAATCCAACTATAGAAGTAGATATTATTACGGATGAGGGCGCAATGGGCCGTGCAGCTGTACCAAGCGGCGCCAGCACCGGTATACATGAAGCAGCCGAACTTCGTGACAATGATAAAAAAGTGTATGCAGGCAAAGGCGTGTTACAGGCCGTAAAAAATGTAAATGATACCATTGCTGAAAAATTGCTGGGTTTTGATGTTGCCGAACAGGCGCTGGTAGATAAAATGCTGATTGATTTAGATGGCACGGCCAATAAAACAAAATTGGGCGCCAATGCATTACTTGCTGTAAGTATGGCAGTAGCAAAAGCAGCGGCGCTGGAAGCAAACTTGCCCCTGTACCGTTACATCGGTGGAACCAATGCCAGGACATTGCCCATCCCCATGATGAATATTCTAAATGGTGGTGCACACGCAGATAATAAAATAGATTTCCAGGAATTTATGATTATGCCTATTGGGGCAACCAGTTTTAGTGAGGGATTGCGTTGGGGCGTTGAAATATTTCACACATTAAAAGGTGTATTGAAGAAAAAAGGATTTAGTACAAACGTTGGCGATGAAGGTGGCTTTGCACCCAACATACAAAGCAATGAAGAAGCTATTGAAACGGTACTGGAAGCAATTACGGCAGCCGGATATAAAACAGGCAGCCAGATAGCGATTGCCATGGATGCAGCCAACAGTGAATTATGGGATGGCAAGAAAAAGAAATATGTATTTCATAAAAGTGACGGAAAAGAAATGACCAGCGAACAACTGGTTAGTTACTGGGAAAGTTGGGTAAATAAATATCCTATTATCTCTATTGAAGATGGAATGGCGGAAGACGATTGGGATGGATGGAAATTGCTGACAGACACCATTGGCAAAAAATGCCAGTTGGTAGGCGATGATTTATTTGTAACCAACGTAACCCGCATTCAGCAAGGCATCGATAAAAACATTGCCAACGGATTGTTGGTAAAAGTAAACCAGATTGGTACACTAACGGAGACCATCAATGCTGTTACACTGGCGCAGCACAATGGCTACAATACCATCATGAGCCACCGCAGCGGAGAAACAGAAGATACAACGATTGCTGATTTGGCTGTAGCGTTAAACTGCGGACAAATAAAAACTGGTAGTGCGTCGAGAACAGATCGCATAGCTAAGTACAACCAGTTGATAAGAATAGAAGAACAATTGGGCAATACCGGCGTGTTTCCTGCAGGTAAGATTAAGTTTGGAAAATAACGTATGGCAGCACGCTGCTTTTTTACCACAGAGATTATAAGAGGTAATTCAAAGAGGAAATGAGAAACAGACAGACTTATTCCTCCTTAAAATCTTTTTCTCTGTGGTATTTTTTTTAAAAATATTTTTACTCTTTTACCTCTGTGAATTACCTCATTTACCTGTGTGGTAAATGTTGGCGGGGCAAAATCTTTATATACGGTCATGCACATTGATATAGAAAAACTAAAAGGCAAACATATTTACCTGGAATTGCTTACACCAGCGCATATTGAAACAATAAGGCCGCTGGCAAAAGATGAAAGGATCTGGGAATTCAACAAAGCTTTTTCAATAGACGAAACGTTCGATGAAAAGTTTGACGAATATTTTAATATTGCACTTGATAAAAATGCCATGCACGGCCAACAGGCATTTATAATACGGAACGTGGCAAATAATGCTGTCATAGGGATGACGCGTTTCTATGAAATTAATCCGAAAGACAGGCGGGCTGCCATTGGCTATACCTGGTACACGCCAGCTGTTTGGGGAATGGTGCATAATAAAGAAAGCAAGCTTTTGATGTTGACATATATATTTGAAGAATTAGACTACTGCCGTGCCGAATTTCATGTGGCACATCAAAATATCAGATCTCGAAAAGCAGTTGAAAAAATCGGTGGCGTAAGGGAAGGTGAATTAAGAAAATATGGTTTTCGTAATGATGGGTCGGTTCGCAATACGGTTGTTTTCAGCATTATTGACGATGAATGGCCTGCCAAAAAAGAAAATCTGCTCAGGTTGATTGCGGGAAATGAAAATCGTTAACTTTATAGCTGCACATTAAAAAAATATGACTTTTTTTAATTACATACCTTCCTTTCTAAAAAATAAATACCTGCTTACGCTCGTTGGTTTTGCAGTATGGATGTTATTTTTTGATGACCGGGCTTTCTATGTTACGGTTCTTAAACAAAGGCATGAATTAAGTGAGCTGCAGAAAAGCAAACAGTATTATCAGCACCAGATTTCAGATACCCAAAAAGAGCTGGATCAATTAAAAATCAATGCTTTCACTATAGAAAAATATGCCAGGGAAAAGTACCTGATGAAGCGTGATAATGAGGACCTTTTTATAGTTGAGCCCACCAAAGAAGCCAATTAACTTATCCTTTGATAGTATTTTTACGGTCGTACTCCAACATTTTGCGTTAAATAATTTTATATAGATACAATAAGGTATCTTAAAGCTCGTTTCTAATACGGACGTTCCAAAGCTGGACACTTTGGAAAATTTTTAAATGGACAAAAAATGGTTTGCCTATGTCACTCTTTACACCAGAGGATTTGATCTTATATGTGTATCAGGAAACTTCCTCAGACGACACGACCGCAATTAAAGACGCTTTAGCCAACGATTGGGCTTTACAGCAAAAATTCAATGTCATTGAAACTTCTGTTAATCAGCTCACGACTGAATTGTATTCACCGCGTGCGGAAGTTTTATTGAATGTGTTGAATTATGCCCGTGAAACCATGCCGGTAGCCTCGGAATAATTTAAAAGCCTTCATTGATTTTAAGCGGTTATGAATAACTGCAAGCACATGTATCTGCAATACGATGCTGTGCCGGAAATCTTTTTGCGCCAAAATTTTTGCCTGTTTACCAGGTCCTTAAACGATTATTGAATTGTTTAAGTAATCCTGGATTTCACCTTGGTTATGATCAAACCTTTTGGCCGGGCTTTTACGCTATAATTTCTTTGGGCTAACGCCCGATTGCTTTTACTTCCCCATCCCCGCGCTAAAGCCACGGGACTATTGAAAATCTTACGTTTCACTTTTACCGGATTACTATTTTCTTACCGGATAGCCTGATATGATCGATGAATTCGTTTACCTTAAACCCCCAAACAATTATTGAATTGGGTTTAGTATGAATGTACACGATGCGATGATGAAGTGGTTGTAGTAATCCAAGCTCCCGATGAGATAATAAATTGGCTCTGATAACCCACGCGCTGTAGCCTTGAGCATAATCAAAACTCTTCGCCGGGCTTTAGCCCAATTTTCCGCCAGCGCAAGCTTTTCGAAATCTTTTAGTTACCCGCTATCAGCTTTGCACTAACAACCTGGTTATTGAAATTGACTTTTACAAAATACAGTCCGGGCGTATTCGTTATTTTGTTACTTACAAGATTGCTTAATAAGAACTGGTAAGTTCCTTTTGCCTGGTAACCCGCATCATACACACCACCCAATCTGCCCATGGCATCATACAAACTGATTTGGAGTTTACCATTCGCCGGCAGATCTATTTTTAATTGTGTGCCTGCCTGGACAGGGTTTGCCAGAACAGTTACTTTCAATTGTGCCTGACCGTTAGACACATCAAAAACAGGTGTAGTAACTACATTGGTTACGTTGCGATTTACATAGACATGGTATTCGCCGGGCTGCAGGGTAAAGTTTTGCGCGGCCCCCGTTGCTGTAATGGTTTCGCCCGATAGGTAATCATACCAGGTTCCAGCGCTGGCAAACGTTACGCTGCCGCTTGCAGCAACCACGTCAAAATTGCCAATTACGGTAATATTAGACGTATCGGTGGTAACTTTTAACCACTTGAACGGATTGGCTAAACTTTGATCTACACGGTTGCTTACAAAATCCGCTTTAAACAATGGATTAGCCCGCAGCTTCAGCAACGCCGCATAGATATCATGCAGGCGCTGGCGATAAATCACCTGGCGGTAGTCCCACTTAACAGGCTTTGCATCTGTACGGCAATTATTATTCACAGACCCATCCTGGCAGGTATTGATAGAATAATCATACCCCAGCTCGCCAAACTGCCAAATCATTTTCGGTCCCGGCATCATAAAAAAGAACGCAGCCGCCATTTCATTTCTTTTCAAACCTGTATTGAGATCTTTAATATTATAACTACCACTGGCATTGCCATAATTAATATTTTTATACATCAGCCTTTCTTCATCGTGGCTCTCCATATAACTAACGAGGCCGGGTTGCGTCCAGCCGCGTACCGTGGAAAGCGCCTGGCTAAAATCACTTCCCGCTGCGTAGCCCATAGTGGCCTGGTTAAATGCATAATTTTCATTGCCCCATAGCATCATACCATAATTCGATAAATCAGTCTCTTCAGCGTTGGCCGCAAAATGTTCCAGTATCACATAAGAATTATTGACGTACGATTGAATTGAATCGTAATATAATTTCCATATTTTAACACGCGAGCTGTCGTAAGCACCCCAGGCATCTACATCACAATTACCGCCGCTGTTGTCACATGTTTGCTTCTGCGTAAATCCTTTGGCAAGATCAAAACGGAATCCATCCAGTTTATATTCCGCGAGCCAGAACGATGTTATCCTGTCAACATAATATTTCGTGTCCATGCTTTCATGGTTCATATCGTATCCAACATTATAAGCATGCTTGGCCACCGGATTAAACCATGGATTATTTACAGCTGGCCGGCTGTTCGCTGCATCAAAATATAGCTGAACCATGGGTGACGATCCAAATGAATGATTGAGCGCAATATCCATTACTACTGCGATACCACTTTTATGACATTCATCTACAAACGCTTTTAAATCATTTTTCGGACCATAATATTTATCGGGCGCAAAATAAAAATCAGGATTATAACCCCAGCTGTTATTGCCTTCAAATTCATTAAACGGCATTACTTCGATCGTATTAATGCCAAGCGCTTTTAAATAACCCAATGTGTCTCTTACTGTTTTCCAATCGTGCGTTGCAACAAAATCACGCACCAGTAATTCATAAATAACCAGGCTGTGTTTATCGGGTCGTGTATAGGCAGTTGTTTGCCAGCTATATCCCGGTTCTTTTGTTTGCAATACGCTTACTATACCCGTTGTTTTGCCTGTTGGATATGCTTTTAGATTTGGATAAATGGTAACCGGAATGGACGGATCATTAGCAGGATCAAGAATTTTTTGCGTATACGGATCAGCAATTTTTAAGGTGCCGTCCACGTAATACTGGTAAGCATATTCCGTTGCCGCAGTTAACCCTGTTACACGCAGCCAGAAAAATTTTCCATCGGGTGTTTTATTCATCTGGTTACTGGTTTGCTGTGTCCAGTTATTAAAATCACCCAAAATATTTACACTTGTTTTGCCAGGCGCCCTCAGCACAAGAATTACAGAAGTATCTCCTGCTTCATAATTAATACCATCAGCAACACCAGCAGGCAACGGAAGTGTTGTTGCCGGTGGCGATACAAAAAAATTGATGGTGTCGCTAACGGTAACAACACCATTGACTACTTTTCCGATAATTTGCTGGGCACCGCTGGTTGTAATAAATGGGCTTGCCGTAATACTGTCTGCATTGCCAGCAGAATTTATAAGTGTGCCATTAAAAAACAAACTCATCGCTGCGTATTGCGACGCCATATAATTAATAGCAATATTGTCGCCGATATTTTTTTGAACAGGCTCTGGCACCGGGATATATGTTGGTTGAAGTACAGGTTGATTAAATGCACCTGCCAGTGCAGATCCATAAACGTTAATATACAGGTCGCTGCCATCAGTATTGCGTTGTACTACGGTGCCGGCACCGTTTCTAAAAAGTATGGCTATTTTTTGGATGGTTTCCCCCCCTGGTACGCCATAAAAAGATCGTATATTATTAATCGCAAAAGAATATTTATTGTTGCCAATATACGTAGCCTTTACAGAAGGATCACCCACATTAAAGTTACTGAACTTTATATACCGCCAATCGCTGCTGCTGTTACTTGAACTGGTAATAACACCCGTGTGCACGTACACATCACCGGTAGCTGCATAATTGAATAAACCCTGGTTACCTTTTGCGCAATCCACTATAATATTGATGCTTAAACTGTCTTTCGGAAAGAAAGGCGAAACAGACAGCAATTGAGCATGTGCAACATTTGTGAAAGCATATAAGCCTATAAATACCCTTATTAAAAATTTTGTCATAGTACGTGCGTTAAAAATTATCACCGGCAATGGTTCAATTTAAAAAAGGGCTTTTCTTATTAAAGAATGCCCTTTTTTAAGAAATGCTTGAAGGCGTTTTATTGTTTAGTGACTACAAATTTATATGTTAAAAAGTCTGCATCAATCTTATACGTTCCGGATGCAGCAGGAGAAGGGAAATTATCACTCTTATCATATCCGAAATCGCCACCGGCATTAAGACCGGCAACTGTTTTATCTGCTACAGCAAATTTATGATCCCAATTGCCATTCAATGGCAGCATTAAATATTCTTTGCCACCCGTTAATGGCAGGGTGATTGAAAACTTGCTTGAGTTAATGCGTGTAAATTGTTGGGTCGGTATTGTTACAGGATTGTCCCATCCGCCCGGCGTTGCATCACCTACAATATATAAACTATCAGGCAACACTTTTGTGTAGGGGGTTACAGTAAACTTGCCTTTTTGAAAATCAAAAATTATTTGATAACGACCCGATGTTGCAGGAGCAGGGAAATTATCGCTTAAATTATATCCGAAATCGCCCCCGGCATTAAGACCAGTAAGCGTTTTATTGGCAACAGAAAATTTATTGGTCCAATCGCCATTTAACGGTAAGATTAAATATTCTTTTCCTCCAATTAAATCAAATATACCACCATAGGTAACAGAATCAATTTTAGTAAGTTCCTGCAAAGGCATTGGTACAGGATTTGTCCAGCCACCCTGTGTTGCATCGCCTACAATGAATAGTCTCCCGGTTGCAGGCGGCGCTACTTTAGGTGGAATTTTATAGGCAGTCATTTTAATCTGAATAACATTCGATTTCAACGCTTCATTATTGTTGGCATAAGAAGAAGTGATTCTTACATCCATGGTAGTAGCAACACCAAAAGAGAAACCATATCCAAGCAGGATGGCATTCAGATCTTTTGCCGTAAATGATGTGGTTAAATCAGGATTGGCAATACCTGTTAATACACGGGTATATTCTTTTGAAAAGTTACGGCCCGTAGAATCAATTTCGATGATGTATTTATAATTGGTACCTGCTGTTGCATAATTGGGTGATGTCCAGGTGAGCGTAAGTGCGGTGCTGTTGGAATCAGCAGGTGCAGGTGCAATACTTGTTGACGATGCATTTAACGTAACCGGTGTACCATTGTGAGAAATAGTAAGATTGTCCGCCTTATCGCATGAACTGAATAAAAAAGCAGAAAAACATACACCTAAAACAAGTTGAAGTAAATATTTCATGACAAACATTTTTATTGGTAAAGCTTTTGCCGGAATACGATTGCGTTACGGCCAGGCTGTTTAAAATTATTGCTGGGCTACAGAAAATTTACCGGTTTGAAAATTCACTGTTATTTTATAGGTTCCGCTGGTAGCGGGCCCGGGAATATTATCGCTTTTATCAAATCCAAAATCTCCACCGCTGTTTAACCCAGCAGACGTTTTATCGGGCACTGCGTATTTATGAGTCCAGTCTCCATTTAACGGCAAAAGCAGATATTCCTGGCCGCCAATTAAAGGAACGGTAATCGTATACAATGTCGGGCTCACCTCTGTAAACTGCTGGCCCGGCACCGGCACCGGGTTGGTCCATCCGCCGGCGGTAGCACTTCCTACCAAATATAAATTACCGGTCGAAGGCAGCGGCACCGCCGGTGGTATAGCATAAGGAGTTGCCGTAAATTTTATTATGTTCGATACCAGTGGTGCGGTACTGTTGGTAAGTGACGCAGTAACCCTGATTTCTATATTGTGCGCAACGTTGGGCGTTAATAATTCATTCAGCAAATAATTGTTTAACTGGGAACCTGTAAATGTTACGCCTAAATCTTTTGTAACTGAAACAGACTGCCTTCCGGGGTTGGTGAAGTTAGACCCGGTTGTATCAATCTCAATTAAATAAGAAACATTCTGCGAACTGACGCCGGTTGTAAACTGGTAATTGGGATTGGTCCAGTTCAACGTTAGTGCACTGCTGGTTGCATTG
>JBDUAY010000160.1:0-11396 GCA_040004415.1 Bacteroidota bacterium
GGTTAGCCTGTCACTTCCAGCGGTATTGTTAAAGTTATCAAGACCGTTTTGATTCATAGAAAAATTTGTAGATTTTTGCTGTCTTAACCCCAGTTTCCGGAATGAAAAAAACAATTACGGCACTAGCTTTTGCCACAACTTTGGTGAGTGCATGCCCCTGTTATTGCCAGTATACAGACAGTCTGCCTGTTATGCAACGCGATACATTACCGGCGGTTATAAACTGGAACACACCTGCTTCTAAAAAAATATTTCCTTATACATCTTTTATTCTTCCCGCAACCCTGGTTGTGTATGGTGTCACGTCGCTCAGCGTTAAGCCACTGGGAAGTATCAATCAAAAAATAAAAGAGGAAGTTTATACCGAACGATCTTCTGCCGCGAAAATCCATATTGATAATTATTTGCAATATAGTCCGGCACTAGCGGTGTATGCACTTAACCTGGCCGGCATTCAAGGAAAAAATAATTTTCGTGATCGGAGCATGATATATGGTTTATCTGAACTCATTATGAGCTCCACTGTTTTTACGGTAAAGAAATTTGCTGGTGAAACACGCCCCGATGGCACGGATAAATATTCTTTTCCTTCGGGACATACAGCGAATGCTTTTGCAGCGGCGGAGTTTATGCGACAAGAATATAAGGATATATCGCCATGGTATGGCGTTGCTGGTTATGCGATGGCTGCTGCAACGGGCTATCTGAGAATGTACAATAACCGGCACTGGATGAGTGATGTAGCAGCCGGGGCAGGGGTGGGTATTATTTCAACAAAACTTGCCTATTGGATATACCCGGCCATCAAGCGGAAATTATTTAAAAACAAAGAAGTATCAACCATGGTGATGCCGTCCTATCAAAACGGATCTATTGGCCTGGGAATGGTACATCATTTCTAACAGTAGCTTTCATGCTGTTTAAGAAGAACCACGCAAATTATTGAAAGCTTTTGCAAATAATTAAAAACGAAGGTTTTTTTGCAGCAAATGGCATATATAGCCGAGCAAAAAAAAGAACACAGCAATACAGCCACGTTGTGTAGTGTTTTCAACCAACAAATCAACTTTCAACTTTGTTATTCGTTTCCATCACTGTTTTAATTTCCTCAATAAACGCATTGGTGGAAAGTGGTTTTTGCAAAAAAAGATCGGGTTTATATTTGGCCAGCGCATCTTTATCTTCTGGCAGAGCTGAATACAATACAACCGGGATGTGCTGATAGGCTGGTCTTTGTTTAATCTCCAGGCAAATATCACGGCCATCCCACGGTGGCATATTGATATCGAGTATTACGATATCCGGCCGCATCATTTCAATAGCTCTAAGCACAGCAGATCCGTCTGCAAGCGCTGTTACGCTATAGCCATTTGCCTTTAAAGCATGTTTCAGTATAAATAACAAATCAGTATCATCATCTACTACCAATACTTTTTTCATCAGGCTCGTTTTAATAAACGAATTTTAGAACACAAATGATGCCATACCGTAACCGGCCCCTGCCAGGTTTAAAGACGGCAGTATCGCCAAAAAAATATAGGTCATTCCACACTTTAGCAATGCGAACTTAGTTAGACCGGCAATCCAATACCCGATCATCTTTTCCGGTCTGGTGACGCTGATAATGGCTGGTCACTCATGTTGGTTATATCGTAAAATTCTTCATCATTCACCAGCACTTTTTTCTTTGTTATATCTATCAGTATCCTGTTTTTGCCGGCCGTAGTAAAACCCAAAGAATTTACATCGCGTGAGGTAAGTATTAATTTTTTAGCAACCCCCTTATTCTGCGGATCATTATTTTTCTCTTCCCACAGGCCCGTTATTGGATTTACAGAAAATGAGCCTTTAACAAGGACTCCTGCATTTATTGAGCCCCTTCCCTGGTAGGAAATGTATTTAACTGTTAAGCCGTTTATAGCTGCCGCCTGCAACTGGTTAATCCAAATAATAATCGCATTCCCGTTCGCGCCCAGCTTACTTGTATCTTTTACATGAGCCTTTACTTTTAAAGCCGGGTAATACTGGTTATAGATTCTTTGTATAGCGGCAGCCGCGTCTTGCAGGGCATCGTTATAATAATAGATATCACTGTTATAATGGTAAGTTTTTATTTCAACCGGGTTCACTTTATAACCGCTGCTTTCCAACACTTTCTTAAATCCATTTGCGCTGGTAACCAGGCCGTCGCCGGAAATCTGTATTGTTATTAACGGATTGATGGGTGTTGTGAGAGAAGATTCACGGCTTGCGTTCCATCTGCCAAGCAGTTTGGCAATTTGCCGGCCATCTGCTGAACCAAATGTTCCTTGTGATAATTTGTTTTCATCTTGTGATAACACTGCTGAATAAGTGCCCAATGTAAGGCCATCTTTACCAGCTTTGGTTACATTGGTAAAATTCAGTCCTGTGAGCTTGATCGTACGATTCTTATCCAGGTAAGAACCGCCGAAATTTTCTGTTCCCATTAGTACCGACTTATCACTCCAGGCAAATGATCCAGCAAGAATCAATCCCCCCGCAGTATCTTTTTGTGATGTAAACTTAAGGGTGGAATTACTCCAGTTACCATTATTGATATCAATAGCATTGTGCAGCACCCATATTCCGTTTGTAAAGTTTGGTCGAACAATCTTGCTTACTTTATTTGTTGAGTCTGCCAGCTGTATGTTTGGCGCAAATTCGATAGAATAAGCACCGTAATTTATAGCGAAGGAAGTATCAAAAACAGTACGGCCATTTTTACTGATTGTAACATTTTTTATAGAATCGTTTATGTTGAGTAGCAGTTGTGATTTTTTCAAGTTGGTAAGTCTTGTTTGAAGCGTATCAACATGCAGTAATGCATCGCCTGGCTGTTTCGAAAAAGCAGTATCAGTAAAATTAAATTCAACAGGCGTATAAAACGCTTGCCTGTAAGTAAACCTGCTATGCTGGCCGGAAGCGTTAAGAATGGTCAGCGCAATTAAACCTAGCAGTGAACCAATGAACAGGACAAATGAAAAAGCTGCTGCCCTTGAATACATTTTTGTTAGCGGGTCACGCTTAGGATCTATTGGTTTAACCGCCAGGTAATCAGTAAGTGTGGTATTGATTGGTGGCGTAAGTGGTTCGCCGGGCTGGATGGGTTTATTGATGAGCGTTTGCCAGCCGGATGATGAATTTTCCAGGTATGCTTTGGCAGTTGTATCCATCACCAGGTTATTGCTGTTCAGCTGCGCAAACAAATCCTTTGCATTTTTATAGGTTGCATATTTTACCGGGTCACAGGCATATAAATTAAATTCATTAATGATCCGCTGTGTCTCTTTTTCTTCAAACGCAAAATGATCTGTATTGAGATCTGTTTCCGGTATTTCATTTAAGACGGCTAAAATTGTTTCTCTTGCAATAATTTCATTTTCTACAGTCAGGTGTTTTAGTAATTCCAGGCGGGTGAAATCAGGAAACTGGCCGGCTTTCATCCAGCTGATCCGAACCATACGAAGCAGGGTAGTATAGTTTAACTGCTGCGGATATCCGTATTGGTCGAGGATAGCTTTGCCGATGGCGATGGTAAGCTCCCATTTTATCCTGGGATAAACGGCCAGTGCAGCAATCCATTGAAACAGGATATTGGAATAACCGATTTTTGTTCTTGAAACATTGGCCCATTCCGCATTTGCGCAGTATTCGTTCAATTCATCTATGTCTTCAAAATCTATAATATCCGTGTCATAAAAATCATCGCTAAACTGCTGCAGTTCAAAAAGGATATTGATTTCTCCTCCAAATAATTTGCGCATCAGCAATAACAGGCCACGTGTATCAGCCGGAAAAACGGGCAGTTCTTCCAACAGCACTTTTTTCTCCTTATTTCCCCAATCAGCAAAAGACACTGGTGTCATCACTGCTTTGTGCTTCCAGCGGTTGAGTATTTGCATATACTGCTGATCTATGATTGGGTAATATGGATAGATCAGCTGGTAAGCATCACCAAACAGCAACAGTATATTATCAGGAAATTTTTCGCTTAGTTTTTCCAGGCTTATTTCATCTGTACCGGTGGCATTATAACAGATGGCTGGTTCTGTGCGGTAATAAAAGGTATTAATATAAACGTTTTGTTTTTTCAGGAGTTCCAGCAAAAAATCAAATAATTCAACCTGCTGATTGTTGGTATTTTTTTCTTCAATTAGAACCAAAAATTCGCTTTGCTGCGTGCGCGACAGCATCACGGGATTAAAAAATCCGGCATTTAACGTGGCCTTGGTAATTGTTTTCCCCACGTTCATGTACATGGCTTCATCGCTGATGCGCAAACGCATCATCCGTGCAACAATACTAAGTTCCTGTTCAGGTAGCGGCAGGTAATTTTTATTCTGCAGTGGAATATCCGGGGTACCGGTCTTTCCTGAAAAAGAACGGATCAACTCATCGAACTGCTGCTGGTTTTGTTGCGCATTATATTGTTTTTTGTTCTTATTGCTGCGCCAACGCCGGTAAAAAAAAACCGTCAGCAATAAAAAAATAAAGGTTAAAGCGGCTGCAATGCAGAACCAGGATGCATAAACCCTGAAATGCAACTGCAATGGCTTTGCGTTTAGGGAAGGCCGAAATAATACCGTTGGTTTTTGCTGCGGGTCATACACGGTGAAACTGATTTGCGTTTCAGTATTGCAGGGCGCATTTTCATCGCCATAAAATGCCTTGCAGGTAAATGTTTGTACACCTTCTTTGTTGAATGATGTAACAAAATTATTGGTTCTTCCTTCCCCCGGCTGAGATGGATCCTGGTTGGTCCAATAAATACTATCTGGTTGCCTTCCATTGATGAGGGCCCTTAATTGTATGTTCTCTCCAATTTTTACTGAATCGCGCGGGAAGGATTGTATTGTAATGGCAGCCGGGTTAAAACATATCAGTACAGGATCTTGTGCGGGTATTGTATCAGCATAGTAAAGTTTATTTTTATAATATACGTTAGCATAGGCAATAATAATATAGCTGCCTTCTGCTGTATATGTATGCGAAGTTGCCGTATCCGGAGCCGAGCCATCACCCCAGTTTATTTTTTGTTTTTGCAAAGTAAGCCTCAGAGAATCTTTCAGTATTAAACTGACATCCGCCCGGATGCGCGTAGCGGGTGAAACAGTTCCTCCTTTGCGTGTTGTATCAGGATTTGAAAGATGATAGCTGAAAGAAATTTCGGGTTTCGACGGGAGCTCCGGGCCTTGATTTTTTATAGCAATAATGCCGGCAATCACTATCAGCAATGCTATAATATATTTCCAGCCATGTTTCTTTATATGGTTTTTTTCAATTCTTTTTTTAAGTGTTGCCGCCAGCGGAATTTCTTTCTCCGTAAAAAATTCATCAAAGATTTGCCTGAATTGAACTTGTTCTTCCAGGCTGTTCGCAAATACTGGCACCAGGTAATTACAAAGTTCCTGTTCATTTTTTACCGTGCCGGCATACGCGCTTATGATCCTGTTGGCATCCGTTATTTGCTGGGGTGTAACTAAAAAGTTATTCAGCTTTAACGCTGTATAAAAATCGTGCAGTGGCAAATAGGTATTGCCTCCGGGAAACGCAGGGGAAATAGTATGCCCGTTAACTTCCTTCAATTTCCTTTCTTAGTGTTTCAAAATCAGTTTTTGTTTTGGCTATTATACCCAGCGTCGCAGTAATTTTTTTTCGGTATGCAGCATCAGCACTTTTTAAATTCTGCAAATTGGTATTGAGTAGTTCATTTTCTTTGAGGCAGGTGATCCAATCAATTAACTCGGAAGTAGCGGGGGGTTTATTAATATTTTTTTTGTTGCGCATTTCCAGGAAGATATTGATGGCTGTTTCGAAATACGGGTTTTCTGTTTGCAGCTTTGTTTTAACAATCTCCAGCAGGCTTGCTGCGTCAGGAAAATTAATGTGGTGAAATACACAGCGCCGCAGGAAGGCATCTGGAAGGCCTTTTTCATTGTTACTGGTAATAATAATAACAATTGGTTTTGCTAAACTCTGCACAACTTCAAACCCGGTCAATTCTTTTATGCCAAATTTAAAAGGCGGTTTTTCTAACTCGGCCAGCAGGTCATTCGGAAAATCGCGTGGGGCTTTATCGATTTCATCTATTAGTACGACCGAGCCAAACCCGGCATTTTTATTTACAACGGCTGCTTCGTAATTGCAGAATTTATACCATTCTTTATTAACCTCCAGCGTACAGAGCAGCGCGGAACCCAGGCTGCTGAATGAAATAAAAGATTCTTTTAACCGGTTCTCTTTATCACCAAAATGTGCCACCGCGTCGTAGTTATAGAAAAGATCGGTTGATTGTGAAACAGATTTGGTATTAAAACGCATGGCTTCCGTACCCTTGAATTTATCAGGATAAGATGCACGTAATTGACGGGCTACAAAATTAGCGCACTCGGTTTTACCGGTTCCCGGATCTCCTGACAACAACAGCGGACGTTGTAATAAAAGTGACGTATTGACGGCGGCCAGCAATTCATCACTCGGCTTATAGTCATCAGGCGCAATGGACGTGATCTGCATAAGTACTATTCGTTAATTATTGAATAAATTCTTTTTAATCCAACCCTTCACCAGTTTATTCACTTCTTTCATTTTAAATGTTTTGAAAGGATTGTCGCCAACCTGCAGCAATTCATCTATATCATCCTGGTCGAATGAATAGCCTTTTACAAAATTACCCAGCCAGTTCCGGGTATCTGTTTTGGTAACATCATTTAGCTGATCCATGGACGTAAGGCAACCTTTCATAGTTAATCCATCGTTCACTTTTTTAATAAAGTCATCGAATTTATTACTGGACGGGCTTTCATTGGCCAGGTAACTGTAGAAAATAAAAAATACCCGGGTGCTGTAATTTTTTCCGTCTTTAAAAAGAAAAACAGGTAAAAATTCGACCAGCACAGTATACAGGTTATTTAATTTAACTTCATTGTTTATTTCCAGAGAATTCAATTCTATACTTAAAAACAGTTTATCTACACTGTCAAATTGATAACCGTCTATTTCTTTTACCCATTGGGTTGATAGCTGACCAATAAATGAATCGCTGAATTTTTGCGGGTCGATAGATTGCAACTGGGCAAGTTCAATATTGCATTTTTTATATTTACCTCCCATTTCTAAATCATACAACCGCTCAACAAAATCATTGGGGTTGTTTTCATAGACCGAACTAAAGTAAAAAGCATTGGTATTTTGCCGTACCAGTCTTGAAAAACGGTACGATTGATCAACGCGGTTTATTAATAACAGGGCATCCTGGTAATCACCTACGCTGGCCGGTTTTTTGAAATTATAATTAAACGTGAGTAGTATTTGTTTGCATAAATTATCCGGCGACGAAAAGGGATGGATGAAGGAGGCGTTATTACCCAGGGCATCATTGTAGAAATTTTCAAGCGCCGGGTTGTTTAATTGCGGCATGGAGGCAAAATCATCTTTCTCATTTTCTTCTTTGCTCCAGAATACAAATATTTTATAGAGCGCATTGGTTTTAGCAACTTTTACCGCTTCATTGTATTCCATTTCAGTATACGAAATGCCGGTTCCTGCTACCACCGAGCCATAGCGTTTGGCGAGTATCAGGATGTAAATATCTGCCTGGCGAACATCGTCCAGGCATACGTCGATGGCTCGTTTACCATTTTCAGCCACATATCCTTCCATCGAGACGAGGGTGTATTCTTCCTGGAGTCCTTTAAACTGGAACATGTCGCGGATAGCATCCCGGTAAACAACGAGATCTTTATAGGTAGATGATATGTAAACTTTTTTTAGCAAGCGGTTTGAAGCAGGGGTTAAAGTTTTAAAAGGTAATAGGGCAGGGCGCCGGCTATTGCAGTTTGTTATAAGCAGTTACAATGTAAGTTTTTTTTAGAATAATGGCCACTTCATTTTGAAGCCTGTAAATAATGGACGTTACAGGCTTCTTGTCAAATGTAAAGCATTTGTTGGTTGAATATTCTTATCTGATTAAGAATTACCGGTTAGTGGTATTAGTGATATTGGCAAATGTGTGTGCTGATTACTTGCATTTCTAACCCGTAAGACCACCTGCTTCACTCGATGAGACATTTTACGCCCGCGTGCCGGTAGTAAAATATTGAACAAAATACCCGCATGGATGAGGAAGCGGCAGGTTGCGGTCAAATACAACGCCGGTGCGGGTGTATGTATATCTTACTTTCCATTGTTTATGGGTGACCTGCGCTAACTTCAATATACGATTGTGGTAATAGCAATACGTTTCCTCCCGGGAGTAATTCTTTTTCGGCAATACGTTGCCGTTAAAAACGTCCCCTCAGTATTTCTTCTTTCCGAAGTAACACTTAACGTATACACTTTTAATCACCTGGTATAAAATATTTATTTAGCATACACGCCTTGTTCCATATCTGCCAATAGCGTTGAATGGGAAGGATGCCAGTTAAGAAGCTCCTGTGTTATTTTGCTGGAGGATGGACAATCGATTCCTGCAAATGCAGTGAACCAACCGAAATGATCGGCGGCTTTTTCTTTAGCTATAGAGACTACAGGTACATTCAACTGTTTACTGATGGCTTCTGCAATGGTTTTAAACGCAATGGCTTCTTCCGCAACACCATGAAACCTGGTTCCTGCGCCAGCATTCTCCAGTGCGAGCCGGTATAATTGAGCTGCATCCAGGCGGTGAACTGCATTCCAGCGGTTTTGCCCGTTGCCGATATAAGCAGATATACCTTTATCACGCGCGGTATTAATAAGTATTGGTATAAAGCCATGATGATCACCCTCGCCATGTACAGATGGTGAAAGGCGAATCGCTGCAACGCGTACGCCACGCGCCGCCACTACATCAGCAGCTTCTTCCGATTTCCGGGGATGGCCACCCGGAGCTGGTCGCATATCTTCAGTAGCTAAACTTCCCGGACGAACAAGCGCTGTACCGGATGTAACAATAAGCGGACGGTTGGAGCCGGCAAGTGCATCGCCGATGGCTTCAATAGCTACTCTGTCTATTTCACATACTTCTTTAAAACGCGTAAAGTCGTGAATAAAACCGGCGTGGATTACGCCGTCTGATGCTGCTGCGCCACTTCGCAAACTATCGGGGTCTTCCAGGTCACCCATGTGCACATCAGCACCCGCGGCCGTAAGCGCGTTGGCCGCCGCTGTTGAGCGGGCGAGACCCAATACCTGGTGACCAGCACCCATTAACGCTTGAACGATGGCAGAACCAATAAAGCCCGTTGCCCCTGTTACAAATACTTTCATTATTTATTTTTTGCAGATGATAATTTGAATGCCATTGATCCAGGTAACCAACACAATGATGAAACGTTCAAATTACACACGCAGATTTTTGTAAACGATTCGCAATGATAATATTCATCTTTGTTTTGATCATGTAAAGATGATTTGCTGCAGGCAAACATTTGTAGCCAAATCTGCGTTTGTTTTAGCCAAATATAGTTTTTTCAAATTGAGGTGTATCAAAATCGAAAAAGGGATAGGGCGCTGCCTGGATTTTATGCGCTGCAGCGCACCTGCGAACATCGTCTGTTTTTTAAATTGCAGTGGGGATATATGCGGAAAGATCAATTTTTTTGTTGCGAACAATAGTACTGCTAACATTACTGCAAAATATATGTTTTCCTTACTTACTATTGGTGCCAATACATAGCAATAAATCACTGATAAATAACTTTTTTGTTAAGTTAACCCACCAACATATATTTGCCGCGGAGAGATGGCAGAGCGGTCGAATGCGGCGGTCTTGAAAACCGTTGAAGTGCAAGCTTCCGGGGGTTCGAATCCCTCTCTCTCCGCAAACATGGTTGATTATCAACTTATTAGAATGCTAACACCCATTTTAACACCCAACTAAAGTAATTGTCTCATTCTTTAGGATTTGCCAACCTGCACTGGTCAACTTTAACTGGCCAGTGTTGGGCAAATCGCTACGAATGATGTTGATTACACCAATAATTTTTTAAGATGCTCATCCGCGACCAACTGGTAAATGCTGATGCAATTTATTTTTGCAAATAATTCTAAACTCTACCTGGGGATAGAAAATGTAATTTGCAATTAAGAAAATCCAGCTGGCTCATTTACCTGAACATATAAGGGCCCGTGTAATTATCCTTCCACTCGTCCCGACAATAATTATCATCCCTTTATCAATTTATTGATAAGGTTTTTTTTATTTAGAGTAAACATTGGGTAAACATTTTGCTTTTGTTGCATATTTATTTTTG
Source organism: Bacteroidota bacterium (assembly GCA_040004415.1). Lineage (GTDB taxonomy): Bacteria > Bacteroidota > Bacteroidia > Chitinophagales > Chitinophagaceae > JACMLD01. The sequence goes on from JBDUAY010000160.1 coordinate 10,257, forward strand.
ATAACGGCACTTTTATATCTAGGGAAAAGATAAGTTTTGTAACAATAAAGCCCATTTCAATAATGAAACTATAATTGCTTCTGATAGAATAATTTTTCTCATTACTAAGCTTCTTCTCATTCTAACCTTAGCGACAATCCATTAAAACGTGGATGAGGAACAAGGATTTTTAATAAAATGCTACCTCAACGCAGATGTTTTAAAGGAGTCAAGCGGTAATTGTTTTCAAAATCGACGGCAAGCCATAGTATATGAAGGCGCAGACTTTTTTCCACACGAACGGACAATAATTTTGCGGCACTGTTGCTTGAATGGGATCTATCTTTGAGGAATCTAGAGGGGCAATGTGCAATCTAACACCAATCTCTGGTTGCATTATTATTACCCTGCACAGTTCTTACGGCTATTTGCTGGAGGCGCAAAAATCAGACGTGTGTAATGTGCTGAAACATACAAAATAGTGATTGCCTTCATCATAAATACAAAGGAAGCTTTAACAAGATTCTATTTACGCTTATAAATCGTCTGAATTGATATTTTTTTAAAAGGTATCGTGGCTATATGAGCTAAGGTATAATGTCATAGTAGCCGATAAAAGATAAGAATGGATGACGATAGTAAACAGGTTGGATAAAATATTATCCTTCAGTTCTTATTGGGAAAGGTCCCCCTTTTTATAGATTGAATCTAAATAGAATGATATTAGAAGCTTGCAGGATGACTTGAATAAAAATTTCCATTATTTCTCTCGTGCGGGTGTTAAGTAGAGCAAAGATACCTTTGCTCAGATCTTTTCTTTGAAAGACACCTTTTTATTTTAAAGCATCCTGTTCCTTTTTCCAGGTCATACTTGTTTGCGGGGTCTACCTCATGATTTTTTTCAGCGTAATTTTTAACGTATCTGGCCACGGATAAGACCTCCGGGGTGGTTTTGAGAATGGGCATTTGCATACACCTGCCCGGTCGTAAGTAAAGTTACATTTGCGTCGGTTAACATTGGAAGCTTCAGTACCATACCAAAATCAGCGGCGCTGGCGCAGACCGGTATGATAACAGCGCCATTTGCGCCTGTAGCCCCAGTATGAATATGAGAAGCTGTGAGCACGTCGCCAGCTTCAAGATTGGTAACCGTGTATTTTG
>JBDUAY010000566.1:0-3374 GCA_040004415.1 Bacteroidota bacterium
AGCTTTGTGTCTCTGTGTCACCGTGGTTCAATACATTTTATTCAAAGTGAGACACTACTGTGTTTCCCTCATCTTTTTATGTGTTTTTTCTCATTCGCCATAAAACAAAAAACCCCGTCTCACCAGAGACAGGGCAATCAATATTTTACATAGAACAAGCGCTAATTCGTCACCGGCGCTGTATCTCCGCCAACGGTATTGTCATCCGGCGCTTTCTTAAATTCCAGCTTGCCAAACTTCCACGTAAAACTTACACCAAAAGAACGGAACGGAATCTGCCGCTGGCTGTTCAACACAAACTGCTGACCAATCACTTCTGTTTCCTGCTTCACATATTTATTAAACGGATTGGTGGTGGTAAAACCAATACTGCCTTTTTTATTCCATATCAATTTACGCATGGCAATATTGTATGATGTAAAAGAAGGATACTTGCCCTGTACCTCGTTGCGCGGAGAATTGAAATTGCCAAAGAATTCTGCTACCAGCGTTTTAGTGGCCTGGTAACTGGCATTTACATTAATGCGGTAATTAAAACTGTTCACGCTGGTATTGCTGACAAAACGATTCACAATATATTTATCAAACAACATAAAGTTACTACGCACGGTAAACTTATCGCCCACCGGCAAAGATCCAAAAAGGCTTAGTCCATACATCTGTTCTGTTCCAATGTTTTCAAACGTATTTACGGATACATTGCTGTACATAGAATCGCCCACTAAAAAAGTTGGATAATAAATAATATAAGGCTGTATATCATGCCGCGATCCCCGGTAAAATAAATTCACATTCAGCGACCCGCCTTTTTCAAAATTATGACTGTACCCAAGTTCTGCATTATCGCCTATTTCCGGCTGCAGGTTGGGGTTACCGCGACTGATATTTTTTGGATCAAGTGTATTCACAAATGGATTCAGTACGCCATAGTCTGGCCGGTGAACACGGCGCGTATAGCTCAGCTTCAGCGTTTGGTCTGCACCAAAATGATGCGCAAATAATAGCGACGGTGCAAACGTATTGTAACCGGGTATAGAAACGTTCGCCGCCTTTGAAAAATCTGCTTGTGTTGCAGTTCGCTCGTAACGCAGGCCGCCTTTTACTTCCAGCCATTTACCCACCGGGAAACCAACAGATAAATAAGCCGCATACACCTGGCGTTTATAATGCAACGAATTTGATTGCGTGCTGTCGTATGTATAATTTGGATCCGGCGGCGCAAACGTAAATACATCAGCAACACTGCGGATATCGCGGGTGCTGGCTTTCAACCCCGTTTCTATTTTTACATTGGTGGCTACCGGTTGCACATAATCGATTTTAAATTCTGTCCAGTGATCACGGCCGGGGTTGCTGCTTTGCAAACCGCTGAATAGAGAATCACCTGCTGTATTTAGTTGTTGCTGTGTAAAATGCTGGTTAGAATTTCCATAGCTGGTATTAAACTGAACATTTAATTCCTGGTCTTCTTTGATAAATGTTTTTCTGTAGTTGAGACTATAATCGTGTGAGTAAACATGAAAATGATTATTGGGTATAAAGCTGTTTTTAACGTCTGATAAGGATGTACCAGGGGAAGCCAGGCTTTCTGTAATCAATTCCTGCTGGTTGATACCTGTTCCCTGGTTGCTAAAATTATCGTATCCAAAATTGCCTGATAAATTATTTCGTTTGCTTATTTCCCATTCAAAGCCAGCACCTGCGCCCATTCCATTACGATGAAATTTGCTATAACCATCCTGCAACAAATTACTATGCGTTTGTTGTAAGGTATCAATTGAACTACGGTTTAAACTTTTTAAAGTAGTAGAATTTAGCTGCCCGTTACCATTTACATATCCGTTTAAACCAAATTTTCCCCTGCGTGCATGAAGATTAAATGATCCATTCTCCAACCTGCTGCCAGCAGATAAATTTATATTACCATTGATGCCGCGTACCCGGCTATCTTTTAATATAATATTAATGATGCCGCCCGTTCCTTCCGCATCATATTTTGCGCCAGGGCTGGTAATTACTTCAATACTTTTAATTTGACTGGCTGGTATCGCCTGCAATGCTTCAGTAAGGGAGTTGCCAAATATGCTGCTGGGCTTTCCATTAATAAGAAAACGGATATTGGCGTTTCCCTGTAATTCCACGTTACCATCTGCGTCTACAGATACCTGTGGGATCTTTTTTAATAAGTCGGTTGCCACACCACCCTGCGCCGTTACATCTTTCTCTGCGTTGTAGACCATCTTATCAATTCTATTTTCTATCAACGGCTTTTGTGCAATTACCGTAACGGTTTCCAACGTATGCGATTTTTTGGTGAGCGTAATATCATTCAGGCGCGCTGTCATTGATTTACTACCGATAATCACAGCAATTGTATCCGCCTGGTAGCCGATAAAATCAATTACTACGCGATAGCTGCCGGTATCCAAATCTGCGATAGAAAAATTGCCTTTGATATCGGTCGTAGTTCCATTCACAGGTCTTTTACTATCACCCGTAAATATAGAAACACTGCTGTATTCAACAGGCGTTTTGGAAATGGCGTCTACTACTTTTCCGGAGACTGTTCCTCTCTTGCCAGCCGTTGTTTTTGTTTGGCCAACTGCAACACACATAGTCAGCAATAAAATACACAGTGCCGTAATTTTTGGGGGGAAGAAATGTTTTTGCATACAGGCTGCAAAAATGAGTAAGAATTCTGAATAAATACTGAAGATTTTAAGCAATCGTTTAGCTAATAGCTGTTAGCTTTCAGTCATACTGAAATAGCAAGACTTAAACAAGCTAAAAGTTTTTTTACCAATTCAAAAATAAAAAAGGGACCAGGATAAAAATCCAGTCCCGTTTAAATCCAATATCCTATGAAAAACCAATAACGTATTTTCAAATGCTGTGCCAACAAATTGTGCGCTTGAAATGATTTATAAAGTGCTATTTATTCCTGATAAGGGAAAATTCCATTCCATTTTGGGAGAACTTTTTTATGCTTAAGTGTTTTGCCTTACTGGCATACTAAGAATTATGATGAACAAATTAAAATTATAAAACATGAGGCTGTTCAACATGAATCATAGTTTATCATACAAATCAGAACTATCTGCGTTCAATTAATCAGCTTCATCTTTTCTTTTGAAACCAATTTTATTGCGCGGAAGAGCGGGTGGATTGAGTAGTTGTTTTAAGTAATCGAAAATAACGGCAATATCCTGATCATGTGTTGCAAGTTTATTTTCAATTTTTTCCAGTTGCAGTAGAATGTCTTTGTGTGTTAACAGCAGTTCCCGCATTTTTGTAAAGACTCTTATGATTCTGATGTTTACGCGGATGGCCGTTTCACTGTTCAGCACACTTGAAAGCATCGCAACACCTTGTTC
>JBDUAY010000567.1:0-3361 GCA_040004415.1 Bacteroidota bacterium
CGCTCGCCACCCCGAAGCTCAGCTCGGTGCGGTGCACCCGGTCGGGGTGTTTGCCGAGCAGGTAGCCCAGCTCGTCCGCCGGTTGGTGGGTGGTGGTGATCGTCAACAGCACCAGCCCAGTCTGTCAGCACCCGCCCGTCGACTCGACCGGGTCAGGCATTTCAATTGTCCAGCAATATCTCGAGTTTACAAAATCGGTGCTAATGATTAATATAATGATGTCAGCTGCATAAAGATTCTTATTGATAACCCCGCCAAAGACCTCCCCGGCGATAATATTGTCATCAAACCATTCATTAATTACCTTTTCATCCTGCATGGGCGCAAGATACTTGGATAGCGTTGCCCTGTTTTTGCGATCTTCATGCGCATAGGAATAAAAAATCTGAACAGGTTTTTTGAGATGCTTCGATGCTGACATTTCGTAAAATTAGATGCTCTCTAAATTAACGAAAATAATATTCCATAATCCGCGGGTTGCGCAACGAGCCGATAATTTTATTTTTTATTCCTCAATAAAATTCTTTTCTATTCCCTTTTGGGCATACCATATATCCCCAGGAGTTTTAAAAAGACACCATTTGTCCAGCCGAACCCATCCTGCGATGGATATTCACCACCACCGGCTTCTGTTTTTATATCGGTAACATTATATTTTTCCATTAGTTTACCAGTACGGATAAATACATCCAGGTTTAACTTCATCCAACGTTCAGCAATATCCCTGGCTAGTTCTTTTTGTCCGCATTTATCCAAACCCCAAATAGTCATCCACTGCAAAGGTGCCCAGCCGTTGGGTGCATCCCATTGCTGGCCGGTATTATTTTCACTCGTTACAATGCCCCCGTCTTTCAGCAGTTTTATTTTTATTACATTACCAACCCGCCTGGCAAGCAGGCTCATATAGTCGGGTTTTTCGTTAAAAAAACAAAATGGATACATGCCCGCGGGCGTTACCATGGTTGATTGCTGTTGGGTCACAAAATTATAGTCGGTATAAAAAGTAATATTTTTATTCCAGCAATATTTATCAATTGTATTCAACCGGTGCGATGCTTTTTTACGATAAACGGCTACCGCGCTGTCGTTGTGATTCAGCAGTTTTGCTTTGGCAAGCACAAGTTCAAGCTTATACAACAAACAATTAAGATCAACCGGGATAATATTGGTGGTTTGTATAGTGGCAATATTTTTTTTATCAGCGAACCATCGACTGCTGAAATCCCACCCACTGGCGGCAGCAGCGCGGAGATCACGGTTTACTTTTAATGCTTTTCCTTCCTGGAATTTTGACGAAACCATTTCATCTTCATAATAAGCTTCCTGCCGGGGTATATCCAAATCATCCCAATACCTGTTTACAATGCTTCCATCTTTTAATTTTACAACTGTTTTATTTGATTGAAGCGGCTTTAATTTATCGCCTCCTTCCATCCAGTAATTGTATTCTTTCTCCAATTCGGGTAAATAAGTAACATATACAGCATCTCCTTTGATGGAAGCCAGCAATTCAACCATTAAAGAAAAAAATGGTGGTTGTGAGCGACTAAGATAATACGTGCGGTTGCCATTGGGAACGTGGCCAAAACTATCTATGAGGTAAGCAAAATTTTTTACCATGTTCTCCATGGTAGCAGTCTCGCCACTTTCTTTTAAACCCAGCATGGTAAAATAACTGTCCCAATAATATATTTCTCTAAATCTTCCGCCGGGAACAATGTATGGATAAGGCAATGGCAATAAAGAACTGCCTTCAACAACAGCTGAATCGGGGTTTCTTTTTAAAACCGACCAAAGATTTTTGATATGCGCAACAATATCTTTCTCCTTTGTGATATAATTGAGTTGTGGTGTTACCGGTAAGGTAAAATTTTCATCCGTAAATAATTTTATAGAAAAGCGGATGGCCGGGTTGCTGGTTAATTTATGATAGGTGGCCACAATTTCTGCCGGTGATTTTTTCGGTGTGCAATCCACAAATGTTTTGCTGTCTGGAAAAATGCGGGCCATTTGCACATCATGAAAAAACTTACCATATATTTTATCTGGCGTAGCAGGAGTTTGGGCAAAAGCCTTTATAGCAAAACAACAACAGAAAAATAAAATAATTTTTTCCCTCATGGTATGTAAAGATAAAAGTTGACCGGCATATTGCTGAAGTTATGATTGGGGAATGTAGTGATTTCCCTGGTAGCGGATAAAAAGAAATTACCACATCTCAACATCCCAAAATCGAAAATTACTTCAGCAGGTTCAAATCTGGCTGCGCGTATTTATACACTTTAAAATAGACGGTTGTTTTGGTTTGATGTACGCCTTCCAGTTTGGAAATATCATTGATAAATTCTACCAGGTGCTCATTGTTGCGGCACATGACATCTACTTCCAGGTCATAATCACCGGAAGTACCTGCCAAAAAACTTACTTCGGGCATCTTGCCGATCCGCTGTGCAATCTTTTCTTTTAAAGTTGCGGGCCGGATGTACACGGCAATATGTGCATATGAATTGAAACCAACCTTATCTGGATTTACCCTGCCAATAATATTAATGGTGCCATCTTCAATAAGCTTGTTAAATCGTGTTCTGACAGTACCAATAGATACTTTTAACTTTTTCGCAATAACGGTAAAAGACATGCGGCCATCTTTTTGCAGGTTAGACAGGATAGCAAAATCAAGATCGTCTAAAATGATATTGTTTTTGTCCATATGCATTAGTTATCCAATGAGTTCCTAAAAATAATGTTATTATTTGGCTGCTAACTAAAATATTTTTAAATTACTGACTCATTTCTGCAAAATTTATAGTTTAATTTAACATCATGAAGTACGCACCCATACAAAATTATATTAACGGCCAGTTTGTAGATTCCAGTACGAACGAAACGATGGAAGTGATTTCACCCATAGACGGCAACCTTTTATCTACGGTTCCCTTATCGTCTGCACAGGATTTGGACACTGCGGTAAAAGCAGCAAAAAAAGCTTTCCCGGCATGGAGTAAAACACCTGTGAAAGAACGCGTACAGGTTATGTTTCGTTATAAAACATTGCTGGAAAAAAATCTGAAAGAACTGGCTGAATTGTGCAGCGAGGAAAACGGAAAAACATATGGCGAATCAGTTGCCGAAATTGAAAAATGTATTGAGCTGACGGAATTTGCTACTTCCCTGCCGCAATTGGTCACCGGCGAAATCCTGGAAGTAAGTAAAGGTGTAGAATGCCGTACTGAAAATGTACCACTGGGTGTAGTAGCCTCTATTGTTCCGTTCAATTTTCCCAGCATGGTTCCCAACTGGACTATTCCCAATGCCATTGCACTGGGCAATTGCATGATTATAAAACCTTCTGAAAAAGTTC
>JBDUAY010000568.1:0-3351 GCA_040004415.1 Bacteroidota bacterium
CGTTGCCGCCACTACGTAAATGGCCAGTGCAAGTTTTATTTTCGTGTCTGTCATAAAGTGATTACGAAGATCAGCTGAAAAATTGGCAATTCATGTAACGATGACCCCAGATACAATGCCTACGCGGTATCATCCATCTGCACAAAAAGTTAAATCTTGCTGACACTTTTATCGCCCGGCAGGTTTCGGCGTCATATACTAAAGCACAATTAATGAAAACATTTTCTATAGTAGCCGTTTTCATGGCCTTCTTTACCGGTGCCAAGGCGCAAAAAGTGGATAGCATATTCTTTCACTTGTATACCGACAGCCTTAAAAAAGGCACCTACAATTATATTAATGTAGATGGCAAGCTTGGCAATGGGCGCTGGCTTCCATTAACCAGCAAGGAAATTATATTTACAGCCAGCGCCGGAACGTTTGAAGGAAACAGTCTCTTCGTTGCTAAAGACCAGCCGGACCAACGGGTAACCATCAAAGCTGTTTTAAAAGCCGACACCAGCGTCGCTATACAAACTATTCTCTACATTAAGAAAAACGGGAATACAGAAGCCCTAAGAACAGAAGCTGATATCATAAGGTCTCCGCAAAAGAGAAGGAAACAATTATCGCGCAGTGAGTAAAAACAAATGCGCCTTTTTAGGGGCGCATTCTATTATAAGTACAAACTGTAAAAAGAGACTACATTTTTTTGGCATCTTCCAGGAACTTAGCCAGCCCAATATCGGTTAACGGGTGTTTTAAGAGACCGAGAATAGGTTCCAGCGGACAAGTACAAACATCCGCACCCGCTTCAGCACATTTTACAATATGAAGGGCGCTCCTGATGGATGCTGCAAGGATTTCCGTTTCAAACCCCTGTACAGAATATATATGGGCAATTTGTGCAATGAGTTCTATGCCATCCCATCCACTATCGTCTATACGGCCAATAAAGGGAGAAACATATTTAGCGCCCGCCTTGGCTGCCAGTATGGCCTGGCCCGCGGAAAAAACCAGTGTACAATTGGTCTTAATGCCATTGTCGGTAAACCATTTTATTGCTTTTACACCCTCTTTAATCATCGGCACCTTTACAATGATATTTGGATGGATAGCAGCGAGCTTTTTTCCTTCTTCAATAATGGTTTTAAAATCAGTAGACAATACTTCGGCACTGATATCACCATCAACTATTTCACAAATCGTCTTATAGTGCGCCATGATGGCGTCAGTTCCCTTGATGCCTTCTTTTGCCATCAGGGAAGGATTGGTGGTAACACCATCCAGTATGCCCAGCTCATTTGCCTCTTTTATCTGTGCGAGGTTGGCCGTGTCAATAAAAAATTTCATGTGTAATATATTTAGACCCCGTGGGATGAGAAATAAAAAAAGGCAGGCTAATTACATCGCACCGCTACAACCGCTTACTCTTGCTGCGTTCCCGCCCTGGGAGGGTTCAGCAGGAGCTGGTCGTGTAAGACCTGCCGGCCGCAAATATACGGAGAACTTTAAAGCGAAAAAATCAAACACAAAACTTCTTTTGCAAAAATGATGGTGCCGGCCCACAACACAATTGTCAATACCCGCTTCTGCCATTTAACGAATTGATATGGGTAATACCAATCAGCTCATCTACCCTCCCGTTAATACCACGGTAATAAACAAGAATGGTATAACTGTTCTCCGTATCCCACAGGTTTCCTTCCGTATCATCAAAACTGGTCTCACCCGTTCGCTGGTCAACGGTAATATAATCGTAGTTATAATAACCGTTCTTTAACAATAGATCTGTCTGATACACACCTTCATCCGGATTAAAGACCATTTTCGCTTTATCATCAAGCCCGTAGTTGCTCAACTCTCCAAACAGGTAAACATCTTTTCCATCTATGCGCCGGTTTCCGGCAGGTATAAAAGTGAAATGTGTATCTGCAAAATCCGATTGCCATAAATAATTGACGCTTTCACTGATCTCATTATAATACATTCCATTATAGTCTTTATAATAAACCAGGCGTTGCGGTCCCCGGTCAAGATCAGGTTTTACATATATATCGGTTGAAGTATTATTGTATTTCGCTGTAGCTACCCTGTCGCTCTGAAGGCGGAAACTGCGCAGATCAAGCCATCGCCATTCACGTCCACCCGGAAATACAATGTCTTCAGAATTGTACTCCAGCGAATTCTGCCGGATAAATGTAGGTTTGAGCGAAGCAAATGCATTATCCCAACGGTTATTTTGCAATACAACTACCTTCACCTGCTGCAATGCATTAATGATATTTACATTTCCGAGATTAACCGTAAAAATAATTTTTTGATGCGTTTTGAAAATCTGCCCGTTGAACGGTTGCTGTATCTGCGCACCCACGGTAGCTTTTTCTTCTACTACCAGCACCCTCCTGGTAAACACTACTTTCGCGGTATCACCGTCCGCAAAAACTTTTAGCAGGTAATTGCCCGAGCGCGAAGGAACACAACTGTTTTCGGGCAACGTAACCATGTAATGTGTATATTTTACCAGTGCAATGGATGAATTACGGTAAGTGGTTATACGGTTTTGGGTAAAGCCTTTGATATAATCAAATTCGCTTAGAATTGTTTTGGTCCAATCCACATTACACAATTGCCAGGTATAGGAATAATTACGGACACCGCCGTTCAGATCATCAAAATTAAGTTCCAGCAGGTCGGCACCACGTAACTTAATAACCGGGTAAGCAAGCTGGTTGCCACTATAGTTCAGTTTCACATTGTGAATGTTTGCATCATAAATTTTGTCAGGCACCTGCGCATGAACCGCAGCAAGAAACAAACAGATGGGCATCAGTAATAAAATACATCTTTTCATACCGGCAAGATGAGATTAAAACAAATAAAGTTGTACAAATTTGGCCAAAAAAAATACAAAAAGATATTCATTGCCGCACAGCGCCTACTTTTGGTTGACAAAAGCCACTATTTTTGAATTTTCCCCGTTTCATAGCAAACCGAATTGCCTTTTCGCGCGAGAAATCGTTCGGTCGTTTTATTATACGGCTGGCAACGGCGGCTACCGTTTTAAGTGTGGCGGTAATGATTGTGGCACTGGCCATCACCAACGGCTTTCAATATACCATCAGCCAGAAAATTTTTGGTTTTTGGGGACATTTGCGGGTACAGCATTATGATGCCGGTCAACTTGCTACCGCGGAAGAAACAGTCATACAGAAAAATGATACCGTCGCAAGGATCCTTGCGGCCAACCCCGCCGTACAATCGGTTAATACTTTTGCTACTAAAAATGCCATCCTTAAAACCAGTGAGTCCATAGAAGGTATTCTTTTTAAGGGCGTGGAGAAGAATTATCGTTTTGACCATCTGCAGCAA
>JBDUAY010000569.1:0-3350 GCA_040004415.1 Bacteroidota bacterium
ATGTATTTATATTATTTTGAATTTGCAAACGGTCTGTTTGATGCCCTGTACTCAGTGCTGAATAGCGGATGCTGTGGCGAAATAATTTTTCAATGTCCTTCAGATGGTCCTCATCAATTTCGTGCGGCGCTATAATAAATTTTATTTCAGGATGGGTATTGGCAAAATGATCAAGCTCTTCTTCGTCTTCTTCCCAGGTACTGCCGGCAACAATAACCTGGCTTGTTCCAATAAATTTTTCGATCTGCGGAATAGATTCAGATGAAGCTGCAATTTCAATGACCCGGTCGAACCGGGTATCTCCGCTAACCGCTACGTCGTCTGAAAAGCCGATAGTGCCCAGCAATTTTTTTGAATCAGGGTTCTGCACGAATAAATAGCTAAAACAACTCAGCATATTTCTATGAAAACTTCCCCAGCTTTTAAAAAAAGGCTGGCCTGGCCTGAAAATTCCTGAAACTAATAATAGCGGAATATTTCTTTGTTTGATACCGTGCAAATAAAAATGCCAGTATTCATATTTCACCCATATTACCAGGCCCGGCTTTACTATTTCCAGGAATCTTTGTGCGTTTTCAGCACCATCCAAAGGCAGGTAAGTAACATAAGCCGCACCATTGTAATTTTTTCTTATTTCGTAGCCGGAAGGTGAAAAAAAGCTGAGCAGGATGCTGTAATTGGTATATTGTTTTCCAATCCGTTCCAGCAATGGCCGGGCCTGTTCAAATTCGCCCAAAGAAGCGCAATGAAACCAGATAATTTTCTTTTCTTCCCCTTTAATAAATAATTGTAAATTTTGAAATACATTCTTGCGGCCTGATAACCAGCGTCTTGCCTTGTCATTAACAGGAGACAGCACAATTGCGCCGCATTTATATAACCATAAGAATAATCTGTAAATTGTTGTAGCCACGCAGATAATCTATTAAGTATTTGCAAATCAATGTCGTTTAATTAAGGATAGTGATAACCATGGAAGCAATAACCACAAAGAAACATACGTAAATATGCTGTGCTTCTTTGTGCCGTTGTGACGCCATGATCAAAATAATTCCGAAGAACCCGTAAAAAAGGCACACCGGGTAAACGCTTGCGTTTTAAGTAAACGATATTGTATTCACAAATCTAAAATCAAACTTTCAGCCTACCTATATTTTATTATTTTTGCCGCTATTAAAAAGCTACCTATGCGGCCCATACAAATGGTTGATCTTAAACAGCAATACCAGGTTATCAAAGAAGACATCGATAAGGGCATACATCAAGTATTGGATAGTTCGGCGTTCATCAACGGTAAGCCGGTGCAGGAATTTGCAGACAGCCTGGCAACTTACCTCGGTATCAAACATGTTATACCCTGCGCCAATGGAACAGATGCGCTGCAGATAGCGATGATGGCGCTTGGTTTGCAGCCTGGAGACGAGGTGATAACGCCTTCTTTTACCTACGTTGCCACCACAGAAGTGATTGCACTGCTGCGTTTACAGCCTGTTTTTGTTGAGGTGGATAAGAACACTTTTTGCATAGATCCCGAATCGGTTCGTAAAGCGATTACGCCTAAAACCAAAGCTATCGTACCGGTACATTTGTACGGGCAGTCGGCTGATATGGAGGCTATTATGAAAATAGCGTCGGAACATGACCTCTTTGTAATTGAAGACAATGCTCAGGCTATCGGGAGCGACTTCCGCTTTTCTGATGGCACGGTAAAAAAGACAGGTACCATTGGCACCATCGGCACAACTTCTTTTTTTCCTTCTAAAAACCTGGGTTGTTATGGAGACGGGGGCGCCATGTTTACAAATGACGATGCCTTAGCTAACAAGTTGAAAATGATAGCCAATCATGGCCAGAGTAAGCGCTATTATCATGAAATGGTGGGTTGCAACAGCCGTTTAGACACCATCCAGGCTGCTGTGCTGAATGTAAAATTGAAAAAGCTTGACGAATATATTGACGCGAGAAGAAAAGTTGCTTACTTTTACGACAACGCATTTTCCAGGCATCCAAAACTCAGCGTTCCATTACGGTCGTCCAATACAAAGCACGTTTTTCACCAGTATACTTTACTGCTGGCAGGTGCAGACCGGGATGGCTTGCAACAATTCCTTGCCATACATAATATTCCTTCTATGATTTACTACCCGGTGCCGGCGCACCGCCAGGAAATGTTTGCTGGATTTGGTGGAAGTTCTTACCAGTTGCCGGTTACAGACTGGCTGACAGAACGAGTAATTTCGTTGCCTGTACATACTGAAATGGACGATGACCAATTAAGGTTGATCGCTTCCAAAGTGTTGGAATTCGTCAATCAATAAATAGCATTAATAAATAATATAAACTAAAACCCCTCCCCCAATGAAGATAGCTGTAGTAGGTACAGGATACGTAGGACTGGTGACCGGAACCTGTTTTGCAGAAACTGGTAATGATGTTACTTGTGTTGATATTGACAAAAGTAAAGTTGACAAATTAACAAACGGGCAGATTACCATTTATGAGCCTGGTCTTGAGAAATTATTCCTTCGCAATCTTAAGGAAGAAAGGTTAAGATTTACAACTTCCCTCGAAGAAGGAATCAAAGGAGCCGCGATCATTTTTCTTGCATTGCCCACGCCGCCCGGCGAAGACGGCTCTGCAGATTTAAAATACATACTGGGTGTATCGGATCACCTCGGTAAAATTCTAACAGATTATAAAGTAATTATTGATAAAAGTACCGTGCCGGTTGGTACAGCAGAAAAAGTGCATGACGCCATTGCCGCCAATTATAAAGGTGAATTTGATGTAGTCTCCAATCCTGAATTTTTGCGTGAGGGTGTGGCCGTGGATGATTTCATGAAACCAGACAGGGTAGTGGTGGGCACATCTTCAGAAAGGGCAAGGAAAGTAATGGGGGATTTGTATAATCCTTTTGTAAGACAGGGCAATCCCATTATTTTTATGGATGAGCGTTCTGCAGAATTGACCAAGTATGCCGCGAATTCTTTTCTTGCTACCAAGATTACTTTTATGAATGAAATAGCGCTGCTTTGCGAAAAGCTGGGAGCAGATGTTGACATGGTTCGCCGCGGTGTAGGCAGCGATGAGCGCATTGGTAAGCGCTTTCTTTTTCCGGGCATTGGTTACGGCGGAAGTTGTTTCCCCAAAGACGTGCAGGCATTGGTGAAGTCTTCTAAAGACGTGCAATATGAATTTAAAATTCTGAATGCCGTAATGGATATTAATGAAAAGCAAAAGCTTCATTTAATGCCCAAGATTGATAAATATTTTAAAGGGAACTTAAAAGGGAAGAAATTTGCGTTGTGGGGTCTTGCTTTTAAACCCAACACAGATGATATACGTGAGGC
>JBDUAY010000161.1:0-11299 GCA_040004415.1 Bacteroidota bacterium
GAAATTATTCCTATTCAAAAACGATAAAACTGGTTCCGAATAGTATTGCCCGGGGTATCTGGTTACAAACCAACCCTGTTGCAAATGAATTGGCATTGGTAAACAACGCACAGGCGATGATTCAGCATATAGCCATAGCTGATATGTCGGGTAGGATAATAAACGATAAACCAGTAAACAACAATAGTACATTAATAAAAGTGAATACCTATAGCCTGCTGCCCGGCTTTTACCTGGTAAGGGTCTTTACCAGCAATGGCAGCAATACCCTGCCGTTGATAAAACAATAGTTGAACATGCTAAAACATTTTTGCAGCTGACATAAAATGGGGCGTCCCGAACGCTTCGCAGGGGGCTTCTGCTGCGGGCGGACGGCTGCGGAGAAACCGGTTAGTAGTAAAAACATTGGAGGAAGTAATGACGCAGAGCAATGGACACCCGCTTCCTGTCCTGGTATCACAACCTGTTCTTATAATTCAAATGATTCTTTTCCAGCGTCTCCCGGGCCAGCTCGTACCCCGCATCTGCATGCCTGATCACACCCATCCCCGGATCGTTTCTTAGAACACGGCTAAGCCTTGCCGCAGCATCTTCAGTACCATCTGCTACAATGACCATGCCCGCATGAATGCTGTAACCCATGCCAACGCCGCCGCCATGGTGCAGCGAAACCCAACTAGCGCCGCCGGCCGTATTTACCAACGCGTTGAGAATTGGCCAATCGGCAACTGCGTCACTGCCATCCAGCATGGCTTCTGTTTCACGGTTCGGACTGGCAACAGAGCCTGTGTCGAGATGATCGCGCCCGATAACAATAGGTGCTTTTACTTTACCGGTGCGGACCAATTCATTAAATGCCAGCCCCGCTTTTTCACGTTCGCCCTGGCCCAGCCAGCAAATGCGCGCGGGCAACCCCTGGAAAGCGATGCGTTCTTTAGCCAGTTTGAGCCATCGTTGTAAAGACGCGTTTTCCGGGAACATGGTTGCTATCAGTTCATCTGTCACGGCAATATCCGCTGGATCCCCACTCAATGCTGCCCAACGAAATGGACCCTTTCCTTCGCAAAACAGCGGGCGGATATATGCAGGAACGAAGCCTTTAAATGCGAACGGATCGTGAGACGTTAACCGTGAAGCGTAAGGATTGCGATCTTCGTACTCTTGTGCGCGGGCGCGAATATTGTTGCCATAATCAAAGGTAATGGCGCCCATATCCATCAGTTGCAACATAAGCTGAACATGAAGATAGATGCTATCGTACGCAAGCTTAACATATTCCTCCGGATCGGATTGGCGCAGTAATTTAGCTGCTTCATTATTCAATGTATGTGGCACATAACCCACCAGTGGATCATGCGCAGATGTTTGATCTGTTAATGTATCCGGAACGATATTGCGTTCAACCAACCTTTGTAACAAATGAACTGCATTACAAAGCACGCCGATACTTTTGCCAATAGCTAACTCCTTATAGCTAACAGCTTTGTCTATCGCGGCATCAATATCTGTAAACTTTTCGTCCAGGTATTTGGTTTCGATGCGTTTATCAATGCGCCACTCCTCTACTTCTGCAATAAGTGCTACGCCCCCGTTCATCGTAATGGCGAGTGGTTGTGCACCGCCCATCCCGCCAAGGCCGGCCGTAACATTAAGGGTGCCCCTGAGGCTGGCTGTTTCTGCTTGAGCGAAATGTTTGTTTGCGAGGGCGGCATACGTTTCATAGGTGCCTTGTACAATGCCCTGGCTGCCGATGTAGATCCAACTACCGGCCGTCATTTGTCCATACATCATCAATCCTTTTTTCTCCAGCTCATCAAAATGCTTCCAGTTGGCCCAGTTGGGCACCAGCTGAGAATTACTGATCAAAACCCGTGGTGAATCTTTATGTGTTGTAAGGATGCCGACCGGTTTGCCACTTTGTATCAGCAGTGTTTCATCATTCTCTAAAATCTTTAATGCTTTAATGATGTTATCGAGCGCTTCAAAATTGCGCGCTGCTTTTCCGCGCCCGCCGTATACAATTAAATCATCTGGCCGCTCTGCTACTTCGGGGTTAAGATTGTTTAGCAGCATACGCAATGCTGCCTCCTGTATCCAACCTTTGCAATTTAATTGAGTACCTGTTGGAGTTTTATATTTGACGGGATCGTATTTGGATGAAATACTCATATACAAATTTATCGGTTTTATTTTTATGGAGGAGCTGAGTAAAGTCAGTTTCTTTAAATGGATATTTTCTTCTTCCACTCATTGTATGCAACGCAATCAACATTTATTCGTCAACCGACACAAAAAATCTGCGCGGTTATGAATGAAAAGAATATAAATTGAATGCTGATCAGTAATCACCGATCATTATTTCAGAAGAAACCAAATTGCGTACAAAAAAATACATTATAAACGTGAGTCGTTGTAAATATAATTAACTGAGATCGAAATTTCTATACCCGTTATTCAATTCTACGCCACTTTCTGTGGCAAATGCATTCACATCTCTCACAAAGGAGAAATCTTTGATCATGCCGGCTACTGTATTGATATCATTTGAGAAAATGCGATCTTCGGATGCGAACCCAACAAACTGACGTACATAATCATGCGCAAATTCAAGCAAGACAGAACTTTTTAGCGGTGCACGAAATTCAATGGCCTGGCATGCACTTAGCAATTCAATAGCGAGGATGAATTCAAGATTGTCCAGTACCTGGTTCAGCTTTCGGCCACTGATGCTGCCCATACTTACATGATCTTCCTGGCCCAGTGACGTTGGTATACTATCAGCACTTGCCGGAAAACACAACGTCTTATTCTCGGTTACCAGGGCGGCGGTGGTGTATTGTGGAATCATAAAACCACTGTTTAATCCAACATCACTCATTAACAGCATCGGCAAACCCCACTTGCCTTCCAATAACAAATAACAACGGCGGTCTGAGATGTTGCCAATTTCAGCAGCGGCAAAACAGGCATAATCTAAAGGCAACGCCAGTGGCTGACCGTGGAAGTTGCCCCCGCTGATGGTGTCTGTTGCATTAAAAACGATCGGATTATCGGTTACCGCATTTAGTTCTATTTCCGTTAGTTCTTTTAGGTGTACCCATGCATTCCGGCTTGCGCCATGCACCTGTGGCATACAACGTAAACTATATGGATCCTGCACACGGCCGCAATCAATATGACTTTGCATAATGGCCGAATCGTGCAATAATAAACGCAGGCGTTGCGCAACCAGTTTATTACCAGTAAAAGGACGCAACTCATGCAAACGTGCATCGAATGGAGATTTAGTGCCGGTCAGCGCTTCAAGACTCATCGCGCCAATGATATCAGCAGCTTCCAGGCAATTGTGCATACGCTGTACCGCCTTAACAGCAAAAGATAAAATGAATTGCGTACCATTAATCAATGCCAATCCTTCTTTTGGTCCGAGCAGCAACGGCGCCATTCCTTTTTGTTGCAATACATCCGCTGTATTCATCCGTATATACTCTTTTCCACCTGTATTTCCGCGCGTATAAAGTTCACCCAGGCCGATTAGCGGCAAAAATAAATGTGCGAGCGGGGCCAGATCTCCAGAGGCCCCCACACTGCCTTTTTCCGGCACTACCGGAATGATATCATTTTCAATATGCCATAGAATGCGCTGTAATGTGTCTACGTGTACACCGCTGTACCCTTGCGCCAGCGCATGCACTTTGGTAATCATCATCAGTTTCGCCACTTCAGCTGGTATTGGCGCTCCCACGCCTACACTATGACTTTGTAAAATTTTATGTTGCAGTATTTGCGTATCTGCTGCAGAAATTTTTGTGTTTGATAAAATACCAAATCCTGTATTGATACCGTATACGGTTGTATCATTTTCTACAATCTGCTGTACGCATTGCTGGCTTGCATTTATTTTTTTTACAGCGGTTTCATTTAAAATTCCTTTGATTAAATTGTTGCCTAAACCAATAGCAATGGAAATGGTAAGATGACCGGTGCCGTATTCAAATGTGTTGTTCATATTGGTAGTTGCACGTCAAAAATAGATTGTTTTGGCCCAATTGTTTCAGCCTGTATGGATTATTATACCGCGTTGCAAAACAGACCTTTTGGAAAATAACAATGCCTGGATTCTCTCCGGCAAATTAGCGTATTTTAGCTTTTTTCCGGCCGTTAAAAATTTGTGGTTACAATTCAATTATTACTGTTTACTAACATTTGGCAAGGATGGAAATAAGGAGAACTTTTACGGATGCCGCGCTGCTACAAATACTGCGTTCAGATGCAAGTCCGGATGATGCAATCAGGTTTTTGTACCACACACAGTTTAACATAACGGTTGCTTATATAAAGCAAAATAATGGCAACGATGAAGATGCACAGGATATTTTCCAGGAACTGATACTGGTATTTATAGAATTGGTGAAAAAAAATAAGTTTCGCGGCGAAAGTTCTGTCAGCACTTTTTTATATGCGCTCACAAGAAATATTTGGCTGAACGAACTTAAAAAAAGAGGCCGGTCAAAATTACGGGATGAGAAATTCGACAGACAGCAATCTGATACCGATGTTGATGTGAGCCAGTATATAATGCACCGCGAAATGAAAAATGCATTGATGCAATTGGTGCACAACCTCGGAGAAACCTGTAAAAAGATCCTATTGGCTTTTTATTTTGATGAACTGCCAATGAAAGAAATACTGGTAGCAACGGCGTACGAAAATGAACAAGTGGTAAGAAATAAAAAATATAAATGCCTCAAACAGCTGGAACAAATTATTGCTGCCAGGCCGGAGCTGGCCAAAAACCTTAAATCTGTTTTATCATATGAATGAAAATTTTACAAATACTGAATTACTCATTCAATACCTGGATGGAGAATTGGACAACCTGCAAGTTGACATGCTAAAAAAAAGTATGCAGGATGATCCGACGCTTGCCGAAGAAATGGAAAGCTTGCGACGTACAAAAGACGCCGTGAAAAGCTATGGATTGAGGCACCGGGTTAGCACCATTCATGCTGAAATGATGCAGGAACGTAAAGGTAAAGCCGCGAAATCACCCGGCATACTTGCAAAAATGATTCCGTATTCAATGCGTATAGCCGCATCCGTTATTTTCCTGGTTGGACTTTCTATTCTTTACCAATATTATTCGGCTACGCCGGAAAAATTATTTGACGAAAATTTCCAGGCGTTTAACGTACATCAGACCCGGGGAAATGCCACGACTGCATTACAGGAAAAATATACTTCGGGAGACATGGCGAATACAATCAAACAATATGAATCACAGCTGGATAATACGCCTGAAGATAATTTCCTGGCCGGAAATGCTTACCTGGGCGCTCATCAGCCTTCAAAAGCGATTGATGCTTTTCTTAGAATTCAACAACAAAATAAAACGGGTAATACTCATTACTTCGAAGAAGACACAGAATATTATCTTGCACTTTCCTACCTGCTCAATCATCAACCGGGGCGGGCCCTGCCCATCTTTGAAAAGATCAACGCTGATAAAAATCATGCGTATTACAAAAAAATCAGCAACTGGTTTTTAAAAAGAGCCGAACGGTTTAAATAAGGTATCGGTTCAAACAACCGTAGTCCTTGATGCCCGGATATTTTGGCGCACCAGGCTATGGGCTGTTTTGATCCTGGAGGCCGCAAAGAGCTGTAGTCTTTTATGCACCCGCCAATTTGGCTTAGCAGGCTATGGTTGTTTTAATCGCCGGAGTTCAATATTTTTTTCAAGACGATGGTTACATGCTCATCCCCGGTGGTTACCAATTCAGGAAGCTTCACTGCACAGCAGCTGGTGCTATAAAAATTATAACCATAAAAAACAACAGTATGAAAACATTCATCCGCATTCGTTTGCAATCAGCCCTGGTAACATTATTTATATGTTTTTTTTCATTTTCGTGCCAGAAAAATGCCTCATTTAACAATGGCTCCGGAAACTCTTCCGTGCATATTTATCTTACAGATGATCCGTCACTGGTTTTTGATCATGTTTTTCTTAATATTCAAAAATTAGAAATAAAAGTTGAAGACAATGATCAAAGCAAACATGAAAGTGAACACCAGGGCGAGGCAGACGATAATGATCATCACGGTGATAATTCAGGTGGGTGGATGAACATCGCTATTACCCCCGGCGTATATGACATTCTCAAATTTCGCAATGGACTGGATACATTGTTTGCTGCCAGTTCTTTTGTTGCTGTTAAACAACTTAAAAAAGTAAGGCTTACGCTGGGAAGCAATAATTCGGTTGTATTAAATGGGGTTAACACACCCCTTATTACAAAAGACAACGATAATATTATTGTGATCAAACTGGATGATTCGCGCGTGCAGGTTAACAGCGGCGGACTTACCAGTTTATGGATTGATATCGATGCAGGCGGCTCCGTAAAGCAACACGGGCACGACTTTGAATTTAAAGGCCAGGTAAATTGTTTTAGCAAAAATAAATTGGGCGCCATTGAAGGTCGTGTACTTCCTGGAGACGCTGCTGCAGTTGTAATGGCCATCAGGGGCACAGATACAGCAAATGCAAAGCCAGAACGGGAAGGCGAATTTAAATTTATTGGCCTAACTGCCGGCACCTATTCGCTGCGTTACCGTGCTACTGCCAATAATTATATTGATACGGTAATCAGTAATATAATTATCAACGGAAAAGAAGATATTAAAATCCCCCTGGTAACACTTCATAAATAAAATTCCTATGATGCCAGGCCGGGTGTATTTTATACCCGGCTTTTTTTACGCACAACCACAAACATAACCAACATAAGTATTAACAGAACTGCCGGTAAATACCATGAAATTTTTTTTTGAACAAGTGGATGATAATCACCAATTAATATTAGATGAGCCCAATACGCGGGTATTTTATATCGGTCGTCTACCGCAGAGCTTTTGAGATAATCCAGTTTTGCTTTTTGCAGCGCTTCATCTTTGCTGAAGCCTTTTTGCAAATAATAATGCAGGCGTTTCATAATAAAAGCAGTAGCAATATCGTCCGCTTTCCACAAAGAAGTAACAACACTTTTGCAGCCTGCATACGAAAATGCCCGGGACAAACTCATGACGCCTTCTCCATTAACCAACAATCCATTACCTGTTTCACACGCGCTTAAAATTACCAGGCGGGCAGAGTTCAGATCCAGTGCATAAATTTCAGGCTCATATAAACGATGCATTGTGTCTGCATCCCTTTTTGTTCCATAAAATTCAATATAAGAACCCAACAGGTTGGTGTCGTTGGCCATTGCATGGGTGGCCAGGTGAATAACCGGAAACTGGTCTGATAAAGTTATAAACTGTTGCCGTGTTGCGGCTTCCCCAAATAATAATTTTCCTGGTAAATGATTGATTTCATCTGCGGAAGCGGGAAGCGATGGTAATATACCGGCACTATTTTTTATTGAAAATGGCGCCATCGCCAGCACGTTGTAATCATGAATGGGATCATTACTTTTATCGGCTAAAAAAGCAGCGGCGTATTGATAAGAGATGGCATATTTATCAAGCAGCATTGATCCATCAGCATCATCCCGCATCATTTCAAAAGGCAGGTAACTGATTTCATTGAACGGAATAATGACCAGTCGCTTTTTGTTTTTAATTATATTCTGAACTGGCCGGATCAATTTTGTAAAGAGCGCAGAACTGACTTTTTTTAATAGCGCAACTGAAGATGCTTCCGGGTTTTCTAAACCATTTCTCAAATACTGGATATTGCTGAAAAAAAGTTTATCCAGATCTGTTGACGATACGCCCGTTGAATCATTGGTTATATAAAAACAAAGCAGTCGCTTTTTTGTGTAATAATAAGATAAAATAATTTCGTCTGTAGTTACAACCTTTTGCAGGTTGCTGATATTGATGGCACTGCCATTGAATTTCAATTGATGATAAGCAGGATTTTCATCCAGCTTTTCCTGGACCGCCGCCAGTAACATTTCGTTTTCATAAATTTTCTTTTGCAGCGCGGCTGCAGACACGCTATCCTGCAGATAATTTGATTGCACCGTAAGTTTTGCCAGCAATGATTTATATTTTTTTTCTTCCGCTACCAGTTTTGCCGGAAGACCGGGAATTGACAGCAGTTCAAGATCACGCAGGCCGTTTTGTAGAACCGATGCCTTATTATTTTCTGCAAAATCAAGAGCAATATGCTCATAATGTTTGTCATCAGATTTTCTCCATAAACCGATGGCGGTCTCAATTGCATCACTCGTGGCGGGATTTACTTTGTTTTTAAGAAATAAGCGTGCGTCATCAGAAAAGTAAGTTCGTTCTACATGCCTTGACAGTTCCAAAGCCGATGTGTAAGCATTTAGCGCCTGTTGCAGAAATTTTATATCTGGAAGCGTTTCATATAACTTATTGAAGGCCGAAGCCTTTGCCACCAGTGCATCAAATAAATAAGCAAAATTTCGAAGACCGGCAAAAGATGCAGGATTACTGTTGATGTTTGTATCTGTAAAAATTGGATCGAGGTGCGTAATAGCTGATTGATAAAAGGTAATTGCGGCATTTGTATTACCCATGGCGATTTCGAGATCGCCTTTATATTTTAGTGTGATGCCATAATCAAATTTTTTGGTTTGGTTTCTTTTATCCAGGAATGCATGTTCCGCTTTTGAAATATATGCGCTTGCTGAATCGTATTGCTTAAGGCGTATAAAAACTTTCGCCATACTATTATACTTTTCTAATTCCATTTGATTTACCTGCCTGAAATATTGCAAGGCCTTCGTGTATTCTTCTTCTTCGGTATAAGCATTTCCGGTGTTATAAAAAAGCTGATCTTCCGCAATATGATAAGGTAAAATCTCATTGAAAATTTGCAATGCACGTTTGTAATCTCCCATTTTTAACAGGGCAGTGGCAATATTGTTTTTATAATTCACAACAAAGAAAGCATTTAGGGGTTTTCTGGCGGTTACAATGGAAAGTGCTTTTTCGAAATAGCCAATACTTTTTTTATAATCGCCGGTCTCATAGTACAACGCGCCAAACTTATTATATAGTCTTTCTGATTCATTTAAAGAAGCATACTTCAGACTGATGATTTCTGCATTCTTGTAGAAATAAACAGCACTATCAAGGTTATTTAAATCGTATTGAATACTGCCAATATATAAAAATGGTTTAAATAATAAAGAATCCGGCAAATTGTTATTGTATGCTGCAACAGCAACAGATTTGCGAAGAAAAAAAAGTGCGCTTTCCTGGTTTCCTGCACTCATCTTTAATATTCCACATTTAAGATAACTGTCAGATAGTGTGCTGTTATAATTTTTTTCTTTGTTCAGCGAAGCAATGACCTGCAAATAAAGACTGAGGGCAAGACTGTCAGTAGCGGTGGTGGCCGATTCAGATTTCATTAAATTTTCTGCATGAACATACAATTGCTGATACGGCAGTTGCTTGTTGTTGTGCTGGCTGTATGGCGATAAAATAAACAATAAAAAAAGGCACATGAGAAAGCCGTAACGGTACATCCGGAATGAATTTGAACGCTTTGTGCGGTAAATTACAAAACAATCCGGAAAGGAATACATTGTTTAGCGGGCCAATATGAAAATGCAGGGTGGCCTTGGTTTTGCAGCCTTATTGATATTGTCTGTTCTTCCATTTACAACGGAAGGAAAAGCTGCGGGTAGAGGACCTGCAGCATTTTGACGCAGCAATGTGCCATCGCGGGAAGATATAATGTCATACACTTCCTGTGTAACGTCGCTGACTGAATCGAAATAATACAGTTTAACTTTTAATGTGTTAAGTGCTTTACCGCTTTTATCGTCTATGCGGTAGTTCAATTGAAATTCATGGCGGTCATTATTGGAAGGCTTGGCACCGAAAACACCATTGCGCACCGTTTGAGCAAGATTGATGGAGCCGAGCGCGGTATTTACATTACAGCCTGCGCTATTGCATCCTGAGCCCTCATCAAATATTGTAGCACCGTTAGATCCCGGAATGGCATTGGCCTTATTTGCATTATACACCGGGGTTAGAATGGAATCTTTTCCGGTTAATTTATAAAAACCATCAATAAAATTAATACCGCCAATGACAATCAGGGTACTAAATGTGTCTGTACCATTGGCTGGCTTAAAACTTATCCGGTAACGAAGCCCGGTTTCACTTTTTGAAACATTGACCGCCCCTGTTTTTTCGTCAATTTCTATTCCTTCGGGGAATCCTGAATAGACGCCTGCAGCTGTTTGCTTTGGCGTAATGATGTAATCCGCCGCAGTATTTTGCACAAAAAAAATGGAATCACCATAGCTCAACGTAAAGCCCGGTGTCACGGGCGGCGGTGTAGTTGTTGAATTGCCATTGTTTTTTGTACAGGAAAAAACAAATCCTGCAAACACGCATAAAAAAAATATCGTTCGGATGCTGTCTTTCATCATAGTTTATGCAATTAGTCAACGCTACTGTTTGGTATGTAACCAAATCAAAAGTAATAATTCCCAAAATAGCAATAAAAAAGCGGTTGCCTGCTATTGCAAATGAAACAGTTCCACCAGTGCCTGTAAATGATACGGAAAAAAGCTTAAAAGGGTTGTTTATTGGCGCGGCGATGGAACACGCTAAAGCCTGGCGTTAATATTTTATGGAAAATATTGTGCAGAATATAGTTATCATTGCCATCAGAAATAACACAGGGTCAATTTTGTACGAATGGAACAAAAACTATTTATGCTCCTGCTGGGTTGCAAGCCAAAGGGAAGAAATACGGAGCAGCACGATATATTTTTTGGCATCGGTACTACGCTGAAAGATTTGATTGGAGATATAAAAAAATCATGGGCAGAGGCAAAAGGCAATATTCATATTGATGCGTGGCGCGAAGTAAATTGTGTAGACGGCTATTCGATACAGGTAGAAGAAATTGCCGCTGCGCGGGAAATAAATAATCCTGCAAAAAAAGAAAATGAGCTCTTTTTTATTAACCTGGGTGGCTACAAAGAAAATGAATTTGATGAATTTCATTACAGGCTGCTGGTAGTTGCAGACAGCCTTGATAAAGCAAAAAATATCGCAAAGAAAACATCCTTCTTTAAACACATAACGCTGGCTTCAACAGTTAATCATCCTGCAGCCACTTCTCATATAGACGATAAATATGGAATTGATGTGGACGATTTATACGCGGTTGAAGATATATTACCTGTGCACATCAAAGCAAAATATAAAATCATCATATCGTCAAATGCATCCTGTAAGGAAGATGGGTATCATTTGGGATACTCCAGGATAGTTGATCTGTAAGCAATAA
>JBDUAY010000570.1:0-3346 GCA_040004415.1 Bacteroidota bacterium
TCCAGGTAGCTTCCAGCTCATTGTAAAAGGCCTGGCCTTTTTCAGTGAGTGAAAAATATTTGCGTGGTGGGCCAGAATTACTTTCCACCCAGCGGTAGGTAAGCATGTCGGCATTTTTAAGACGGGTTAGCAGCGGGTACAAAGTACCTTCAAAAATATTCAGGTTGGCCCCCTTCATCTCTTCCACAATATCACTGGGGTAAGATTCACCACGACGAATAATGGACAGGATACAAAATTCCAATATCCCCTTCCGCATCTGGCTTTGAGTGTTTTCTATGTTCATATGCGCTTTATTTATTGCCGGGGGCAGGCAGGGGAGTTTGGATAAGGGTTTATTTGATAAGGTCTGAATTTCTCCACTTTTGACCTGCCTGCCCCCGGCGGATTCTATCTCTTTTTACTTTGACGATACAAACATACTGAATGTTTTAGTACTATGCAACACAAAGTACCATTTAAAGGAAGGTAATTTTTATAGAATGATAACCGGCTTTAAATGAAACCTTGTCCTGGCAGGCTTTTCAGCGAAATTGACCGATCAAGATTAATTTAGAAAGTTTGTTTAAATGGTAATAAAAATGGATGAGCGGCATAAAAAATCCCGGCTTTTGGCCAGGATTTATACCAAAAAAAATTCATTTTATTTTTTCAACCCAATTTCTCTTAGCCTTTCGTCCAGGTATTCTCCGGCAGTTGCATCCGGGTATGCTTTTGGATGATTTTTATCTATCGTGCTATCCAGGCAGGCCAGGCTCATTTCGCTTCTGGGGTGCAAAAAGAAAGGGATGGAAAACCTGGAGGTGTGCCAGTTTTCTCTCGGCGGATTTACCACGCGGTGAGTAGTAGATTTAAGTTTATTATTAGTGAGACGTTGCAACATATCGCCCACATTTACCACGATTTGATCAGGCAAAGAAACCGCTTCTACCCACTCATTTTGTTTGGTAAGAATTTGCAATCCGCCGGCAGAAGCGCCAACCAATAAAGTAATCAGGTTGATGTCTTCATGCTGTTCTGCACGTATGGCAGATTTAGGTTCTGCTGTTATTGGCGGATAATGAATAGCCCGTAAGATTGAATTACCATTATGCACATATCCTTTGAAATAGTTTTCATCCAGTCCGAGGTATATAGCGATGGCCTGGAGCAATGCACTGCCTGATTTTTCGAAAGCTTTATATGTCTTGTTTAAAGTTGGCGTAAACGCGGCAATTTCGCCTATGGTAACGTTATCCGGGTATTCGGCTTTGATAGGATCGCCATCTTCCACCATTTGTCCATGCTGGTAAAACTCTTTTAAGTCTGGCGCATCACTGCCTTTTGCATGTTCCTTACCAAAAGAGGTGTAGCCGCGCTGACCGGCAAGACCCGGCACTTCATAACCTCTTTTTTTACCGAGCGGCATAGCAAAAAATTGCTGCACATATTTATAGAGATCGGCGATCAGATCTTCCGGTATACCGTGATTGGTTACAGCAACAAAACCCACGTCCTCGTAAGCTTTACCTAAATCATTTACAAACTTTTGTTTCAGCTGCGGATCACCACTCAGGAAATCAGCAAGATTAACTACCGGTATAGCCATAATGATAAATTTATTGTTGATAAATGAGCCTGTAAATGTAAGAAATTATTTTACGGCAACATGCTGCAGGTGCGTTAGATTAATTATAAAACAGTTTTCAGCCGACTGCACGGCGGTTACCGGCTATCATCAGTTTCACTAAACGGCTACTGACATTCAAGCCCTGCAGGCTTGTACACCCAATCATTTTTAGTTCCATGATTAATGTCCCACTGTATCTCCCTGAGCCGTATCTCACCAGCCAATATCGGAACGATCCGAATTAATTTTGTTTGGGTTGTAATATATCTCCGCAATAAAATAATGATTTATTCAAAAGCATCTAACAATAACATAATCACGTAAGGCTGATTAACGCAGATTTATTAATTTTAAAAAATGTACATAAAAATTAACCGGCTGTTATTTTTTGTTCTTTTTTTATTTTTAGTTGGATGTGCCCCGAAATATTCTCAATACATCAGTAAATACAAGACTACTGCCACCAATACTGCTCCGGATTATAGCAATCTTTTTTATTGGGCTGCGCATCCCTGGAAAAACGATCCTTCTGACAGCGTTCCAAAACCTTTACGCGATGAATACAAAATAGATTCAAGTGTTGATGTTTTCTTTATCTATCCAACAACATTTACAGATGAAAAAGAAACACGCTGGAATGCGGATATAAATGATCCTGCCATCAATGCAAAAACAGATTACTCTCCTATTTTGTACCAGGCGAGTGTGTTTAATGAGTACAGAATTTTTTCGCCGCGTTACCGGCAGGCACATGTGCGTGCCTATTTTACAACTGATACTGCCAATGCCAACGCTGCATTTAACCTGGCATATGAAGATATCAAAATCGCGTTTCAATATTATCTTGATCATTACAATCATGGCAGACCAATCATTATTGCGTCGCACAGCCAGGGAAGCACACATGCGCAAAGGTTGCTGAAAGAGTTTTTTGACAATAAGCCATTGCAAAAACAACTGGTTGCTGCCTATGTAATGGGCATGTATATATCCAATAAAGAATTTGGTTCTTTAAAAATGTGCAATGATACTTTACAAACGGGTTGTATCTGCGGCTGGCGGACCTTTAAAAAAGAGTATGAGCCTGATTTTGTAATTAAAGAAAACGGAACAGGTCTGGTTACCAACCCGCTTACAGGTACCGTCAGCAGTGATTTTATAGATCATAGTTTAAATAAAGGATCTATTCTCCTCAAGTTTAATCACCTTAAAAAACATTTGGTGGGTGCTGAAATTCATGATGGTATTTTATGGATTGGCAGGTTGCATGTACCCGCAGGTTTTTTAATAAGAAGAAAGAACTTTCATATTGGCGATGTCAATTTGTTTTATATCAATATAAGGGATGATGTTAGAAGAAGGGTTAACGGGTTTTCACGGTCAACAAATAACAAAGCTGTTTAGCAGCGTACACGGCGGAGCAGCGTGCGTGCTGATTGTTTTAAAAGGCCCAGCAAACACAGGATGATTTATATAGCCAAAGTTGCAGCTTCGTTCTCCGCCCCACTTTCCCGCCGCGTGACACCAGCCTTATCCCCCATTGGCGTCCATTTATCGAAGAAAATATTACAAAAGCCGAAATAATTTAGAGGACCGCTTTGCGCGATGCATCTTTGTATCAGCAAGAACGAAATATCCAAATCCTTAGAATAAATCATCCAATCCTTAGAAAATCAAGAAATCCAAACATCCTTAAAAAAATAATTAACAATCCGTATCCCAATAAGAACCTCACCA
>JBDUAY010000571.1:0-3342 GCA_040004415.1 Bacteroidota bacterium
TTATCTCTTACTAATCAAAAAATCTGTTTGTTATTTCCGCATTTTTTTAATCAATTTTCTGCCTTGCACCATCAGCCTCCGCGTTCTGTTGGGAGAATCATAACTATGATCTTTTTGTTTCTGGTTGCTGTAAAATTCCATGATAGCTGATGTTGTAATAATACCTACTGGTTTTCGATTTTTTTTGTTATCCAGCACCACGAGGGTGTCCTGGCCATATTTACCCATTATTTCTGCCGCCAGGCCGGCATCATCGGTTGTATAAACATAAGGAAGGTTCTCATTTTCTGTCAGTACCGGGGTCACTAATTGTTCCACATTTGTTGTTTGAAGTATATCAGGCTCGTAAGAATCCGGCGTTTGTATACCCCTGCGTTGAATCTTTTCTGTCATAATACTTCCCTTCATTAGAAAAAAGGAAACAAAATATGCAGCTGCGCAAGCACCCATCAGTGGTAATAATCCATTTAGTTGCCCGGTAGTTTCCAATGCAAATACTACAGAGGTAAGAAAAGCTCTTGACGCTCCGGCAAACATAGCCGCCATACCTACTAATGCTGCGGTAGCAATATTAATTTGCAGCGAAGGAAATAAATGTAATAACAATATTCCCAGCAATGCACCCAATGCTCCACCAATCGTAAACAAAGGCGCAAGGGTACCACCAGATGTGCCGCTGCCCAGGGCTATTACCCAGGAAATATATTTCAGAAAACAGAGTGAAAATAACATGGTTAATGGCAACGTACCCGTTAACAGGTTTTGTATATTATTATAACCAACACCCATTGTAAATGGCGCAAAATAACCGGTAACCCCTACGGCTACTGCGCCGATAGCTGGCCACCACATCCAGTGTATGGGTAATTTTTCAAAAAGTTCTTCTACTGCATATACTGATTTAGAAACCAGCGAAGCAACAACGCCCACTAAAAAACCAAGTAAGATGTATATACCCAAAGCGCCGGTAGTGGGCGTTGGAATAGCAGCCATTGCAAACACCGGGCTGCTTTCAAATAAAAGGAGATGCATTCCTGCACCGGTAATACATGCCAGCGCCACGGGAATAATAGATCGGGGAGAAAATTCAAATAACAATAATTCTATTGCGAGGAGCACTGCCGCCAGCGGACTTCCAAATATAACAGCCATGCCGGCGCAGGCACCAGCGGTCAATATAATTTTTCTTTCTGCCGGGGAGATATGCATCACTTGTCCTGTTAAAGAACCAAAGGCACCGCCCGTTGCAATGATTGGTCCTTCAGCGCCGAATGGACCACCAGTGCCTATTGATATAGCCGCAGACAAAGGTTTTAAAAATGTTATAGCAGGCGGAATTTTACTGTCTTCCATAATAATTTTTTCCATTGCTTCCGGAATCCCGTGCCCCCTGATGGCTTTTGATCCGTAACGGGCCATGATACCAACCAGGAGGCTACCGGCTACCGGAATTAAAATAACCAACCAACCAAGCTGATTTTCTGCAGGAGAAACGGCCTGCACAGAAAATCGGCCATAAAAAGAAATATTAGTGATAAGCAGTATTAAAATAACCAGCGACTTCGCCAGCAATCCAATGATAAGCGCGTTCACTATAGCCTGAATACTCAGGTAGAAAATTCTTTTGTTAACCGGGATTTTTCTGAATTCCCCCTGGCTATTATACAACTGATCAAATGTTGGCGATACGGGCGTGCTTTTATCAATTCTCGACATAAAATCATCAATTAATCAACAAAAATATTGCATAAACCATGTTTTACGTAACTTTGCGACACATTTTTTGCTAAAAATGATATTTAAACCATATTCTGAGAATAAATCAGAAACAGTTATACATGAAAAATGACTCTTGTGATGTCAGCAGCTGCTATTTATGCAGTTACTGCATTCCCGAATGGAAAGAATTAATTGCAGTAAAAAAAAGAACACTTCGCTTTAAAAAAGGAGAACGATTGTTTACGGAAGGAGAAAAAGTTACAGGCATTTTTTTTATATATGCTGGTGCTGTAAAGGTGCATAAACAATGGATAGATCAGAAAGAATTGATTATTAGCTTTACAAAAGCCGGGGACATGATTGGTCACCGCGGACTAGCTGCGGGCGAGTTGTACCCCGTATCAGCCACCACGCTGGAAGATTCCAAAGCTTGCTTCATTTCAAGCAGTTTTTTGGAAACAACACTCAAAACCGATCACGCCTTTACATACAGGCTGATGCAGTTTTATGCGGCAGAATTACAAAAAGCAGAAATGCGGATGCGCAACCTGGCACTGATGGAAGTGAATGGCCGGATAGCCGAAACCCTGCTTGAATTGTTTACCGTATTTGGCACAGATAAAAATAAATACATCTCAGTGCCGGTAACAAGGCAGGATATTGCAGCATATGCCGGCACCACGTATGAAACAGTTTTTAAGTTTTTAAAAACGTTAACTGTTGCAAAGACAATTAGCGTTTCGGGCAAAAGCATCCGGATTAATAATGCAGATAAATTGAAGGGATTCATCAAAAAAAGTAGCATAACATGATTTTTTTAACAATAATATCTAAATAAAATTTTATGGCAAAAGATTTTGAAAAAACAGTTTTTTACAGGTCTTTCATGACTTGCGTTTTTGCTGGCCTGATTGGCACATTAATATGTATGATTTTCGATCTGACATTTGTGCAAATCATGAAATTTCCATTGTCGTCAATCGTCAATGTATCGACGCTGATTTTTGCAATTAATATTGTTTTTCTTTTTATTGGCGTATTGTATTACGGCCTGCTTACATCTTCCAGGTATGGCGAAGCTGTTTACGTTAGCATTCTTATTTTAATAACCGGTTTTCTGCTTTGGAAGATCCAGGGGTTTCAGCGTACTGATAATCCTGCAATAAATATCAAGTTCAGATGGTTGTCATCTGGTATCATTGTTATCCTGGGAACATTAGCTTCCATTGCCGTTCCGGTTCTGTACCGCAATAAAAAGTTTGATGAATATATACTCTAAGAAAATTTGCCTGTGGAAATGCTACACCGGGCAGTTTCAAAAAAATAAAAATTGATTGCAATTTTTATTTGCCCGGTTACCGCATTGAAAAACCGCTCATAAAAGGAGCGGTTTTTATTTCGGCACCAACTAAACCGGATTGATGAGATCAGCGAATATCCTGGTAATTATTTTTATTTGATTGAAGTAATGCTTCTATTCTTTGTTCATTAAACAGTTGTACTGGCTGCAGACAATTTAGCCAGCCCCAGCGGAATGTCCGGACATCAGTGAAATAAATGTAAAAGTGCGCCTGAATCGCGCCAAAACATTGTTGAAAAATTACTTAAGCAATTTTTATAAAA
>JBDUAY010000572.1:0-3337 GCA_040004415.1 Bacteroidota bacterium
ATGCCCGTATTGTGACAACCATCTTTTTCCATTTATAGACAATCTCTTCCCGCAGCGGGAAGAAATCAACAGTATAGGTGTTTTCCGTTACAAAAAAATAAGCGTTATAAGTCTTTGTATATCAAAAAACAAGCAGATGGAATACATGTTTTATTCAGAACCGGTACAGTAGTTGGATATTCCCTGGCATCTCAATACTGTATGTTATGAAAACGATTTACATTTTTATTTTTTCTTTATTTATTTCAGCAAGCTCATTTGCCCAATATTATGTTTACACCGCTACTAAAACGGGATCGTGGAACGACATGAGCGTTTGGAGCATTGTACCAAGAACAGACGGCGTTCCTAAAATGAAAGTTGTTATTCCTGCTCCATATATCATTTCGGTTGACAATGCCGTAAACAGTTTTGGCCTGGGTGATGTTGAAATTAATATCACAGGTAGCATCTCAATTCAGCCATCAACCACTATTGCGTTATCGTCAGCAAGCGTTATTAATATATTGGGAAGCGGAAGTGTGATTGGAACGAACAATACACAAAAAATAACGGAAGGTGGCATCGTAAAATATGATGGAAGCCTGGACCATACGAAGACAGGCGCTGGCTCGTTTGCAAATTCGTCAACCGGTGTCTCCCCGGCAGGTTTTACGCTTTCTTTATTACCCGTGGTGTTTACCGGTTTTACCGTAATAAAAAACGGCAATGACATTGTCTTGAAATGGTCCACTGCATCAGAAATTGCAAATAGTTATTTTGAAATTGAACGCAGTTATAATGGTAATGCCTGGACCGCCGTTTCCACCATTACAGCAAATGGTTCAGCCACAACAAGCGCCAATTATTCTTATACTGATAACAATATAACGAACGCAGTCGTGTACTATCGTTTGAAACAAGTGGACATGGATGGTGCATTTTTATATTCAACTATAAAAACAATACGCAATGGCAATACGGCGGCAGCAAAAATTTATGGAACTGGAAAAACAATTAATATTGAATTAAATGCAGCAATAAAGAACAATGTAATGGTAACGGTAATGAACACAAGTGGACAGGTGATGGAAAGAAAACAATTCAGCGCTGGCTATAAAATTACATTCGATGTAAACAATGCAGCCGCTGATATTTTAATTGTCCATGTTTCAGATAATGATGCATTGAACCAAACTGCAAAACTGGTTTTATAAGATATAATAATTGTAAATTAAAAAATAACCCTGAGCCACTCAAGGGCTATTTTTTTGCGCGGTCAGCAAACTGAATCAGTGGTTTTTTCCCGATTATTATTATTGATCTGCGCGGAATCAAATCCGGGTGCAAAAAGACGATTATTAAAATTACCAATGGAATAGCCGCGTTGATAAAAGTATCCATCCATATTGCTGAAAAGAAATTTATCCGCGCATCTGCAGGATTTTTCTTTTGAAAAAGGACGGGAACAACAGCTGCGCGTGTAAACTCCATTCCTTCACGGCCATTAAAAAATACCGTGTCATGTCCATTGCTGCTGAATCTGATAACAGGGTATTCACTGGAAAACTGGCCATTCAGTGATTTGCCCATGAAACACATTGTGCCAGTGGAAGGCACAGCATTGTAAAGCCATATCAATCTATGTATAAAAAAAGGCAGCACAAAAATGACTGCCAGTAATAATATAAATGTTGATTTGCTAAAACGCATACAGCTTATATTTCGTCAATCTGTTTCTTGATTGCTTTAAACAAATCAAAAAAAACCATCGCATCGCCATCACGCAATTGAAAATCATTTTTCAGCCAGGTAACACTTTTTCAATAACGCGGAGATAAAAAAATGTTGCCCAGCAGGCTTCATTGTTTCTAAAACTATAAAAGTCTCCACTACTTACTCCATTACCTTCTCAATAATTTTGCCTGTAGCTTTATTTTTGAGTATGACTTTTTTTGCGCCATAGTGCGTCATTTCTTCTTTCACCAAATAATGATCGGCATCGTATTCAACCAAATGACTGTCTTTGCCCACATCGGTTTTGCCGCGCCAGATGTCCAGCTGCACAGGTTCCCATAATTTTGTTTTAGCAGATTTATATGCGGCATCTAAAATGGCATTCACTACATACCCATCATAAAAAGTTTCTTTTGGCGCCGTTTTATTTTCAATGGCGTTAAACATATCCGTAAACATATGATTGTAGCCAAGATCATTCAGTTCATCACCTACAGGGAACAACCAACCGCTGTTGCTTTCTGCTTTCTCGGCAACATAACCGGCACCTTTGCCGGTAGTAAACATTTCAAGGCCGGTGCGTAAAAAATTATTTATCCAGATGGTGCCTTCTGTGCCCATCACTTCATCGCGCAGATCAAGTCCGCCGCGGAATGTCCAGCTTACTTCAAACTGACCAATAGCACCGTTCTCATATTTTACTAAACCGATAGCATGATCTTCTGCATCGATGGGTTTTACCTGTGTATCGGCCCAGCACATTACTTCAATTGGTTTAATATCTTTCCCAATAAAACTTCTTGTAATTTCTACGCAATGGCAACCCAGATCAAGTATGCAGCCGCCACCTGCTTGTTCGATATCCCAAAACCAATCGCTGTGCGGGCCAGGATGCGTCTCTCTTGATTTGGCCCAAAGTATTCTGCCGATAGCACCATGCTTAACACTTTCCATCGATTTTAAGAACTTTGGTGTGTATACCAAATCTTCCAGGTAACCATTAAAGATGCCTGCTGCTTCCACTGCTTCCAGCATGCGTTTTGCTTCAATAGCGTTTCGTCCCAATGGTTTAGTAGTGATAACAGATTTTTTGTGCTTGCAACAAAGCATCACCGCTGCTTCATGAATATTATTTGGTAAAGCTATGCATACCACATCTACATCAGGATGTGCAATGGCTTCTTCCATCGTGGTTGTCCAGTGATCACATTTGTAATCGTCCGCAAATTTTTTGGCGCTTTCTTCGCGGCGACTGTAAATGCTTACAATTTTGTCTTTGCTTCTCTGGCCCTGTAAAGATTCTGCATAGAAACGACCGATAAATCCTGAACCTAGCATGGCGATACGTTGCATAATGAATTATTTGTCTCTATCCGGAACGAATAGAAAAGGTTGATAATAGCGTCTGTTTGAAATGATAAAGAGCTGAATACAGTAACAAAAGTACAAGTGTGCGACGCAACGATGCGCATAAAAAATTTATAGCCCGGGCCATACATCAGGCTTGCCATTTAAGCTTGTCTTATTTCTCTTTTTTCCCGGAAGAAAATAACAAAATAAATCATTACTGCTGCCGCTATGTATGCGGGAACAAGCCAAATGCCAAGCCAGTTATGATCAT
>JBDUAY010000162.1:0-11252 GCA_040004415.1 Bacteroidota bacterium
TTGTAAATGCAAAATTGCTGGCATCTATGAAATCATCTGCCATATTAATTAACACCGCACGCGGTCAGTTGATTAATGAAAAAGATTTAGCAGATGCACTTAACAATAGCATTATTGCCGGCGCAGGTTTAGACGTGTTATCTTCTGAACCACCCTCTTCCGGAAATCCTTTGTTGCAGGCCGCCAATTGCATTATTACGCCTCACCAGGCCTGGATAACGAAGGCGGCACGAGAAAGAGTGATGGCTGCTACTGCTGAAAATATAAAAGCCTTTCTCAGCATGCAACCAATAAACAAAGTAAATTAACACATGGCTTGTGGATAGTGTTCAATGTCTAATGGTTTATTCGTTGATTTATTTTATTGAAACTGCAATAGATTTGATATGTTAAACTGAACTTATGAAGCGATTCTTAATTGCTGACGATCACGCCATCATCCGGTATGCATTGAAAAACATTTTACTAACTGCTTTTGTCAATGCACATATAGAAGAAGTAACAGATGCAGAAGATCTCCTGAAAAAGGTAGTGGAAGAAAGATGGGATGTTGTAATAACAGACATTTCAATGCCCGGGCGAAGCGGGCTGGAAATATTGCAACAGATAAAACAAATTTATCCGAAACTCCCTGTATTGGTACTGAGTATGCACCCGGAAGAATTATATGCTGTGCGGGTTATTAAAGCAGGCGGCTCCGGATACCTGAGAAAGGACACGGCCATGCATGAACTGGAGAAAGCTGTGAACAGCGTTTTGATGGGCAAAAAATACATCACACCATCCATCGCAGAACAATTGGCTCATTCTGTTGAAAATGATTTGTCGGATATTCCACACGAAAATCTTTCTGATCGTGAACTGGAGATACTGATACTACTGGCATCAGGTATGTCATTAACAGAAATCTCTGAAAAACTTTCTCTCAGTGTAACCACCATCAGTACGTACCGAACGCGGATTACGAAGAAACTGAATTTGAAAACGAACGCTGATTTAACGCAATACGCCATTGCGCATAAAATAATATAGTGCAAAATCATTTTTATATATCGCTGCTCAAGGGCAGATGAACGGTAAAAACGCTCCCTTTTCCAAATTCGCTTTCAACCGTAATGTTACCCTTTATTTGCGCTACCAGGTATTTAACAATACTGAGCCCAAGGCCGGTAGATAATTCCCCTCCGGTGGGTCTTGCAGACAGTTTTTGAAACCGCTGAAAAAGAAGATGCCGATCTTCTTTTTTTATGCCCGGACCTTCATCTGCGATAATTATTTTAGCTTCTTTCTGATTGCCTGTTATTGCAACAGTTACGTTTTTTGCATGCGGTGTATATTTTACTGCATTGGATAAAAGGTTTTCTATAATCTGCGTACAACATTCGCGATCTGAGTGCAGCAGGAAATTTTTATTATTTTTAAAATGAATTTGTATGTTTTTTTTATGCGCGATGGGAATGTACCGGTTAACGATATCGTTTGTCAATTTATTAATATCAATTTCGCTCAGGAAAAGATCCATGTGCCCTGTTTCAGAAAGGCTTGCAGACAAGGTGTTGGCCAGTAACGCTTTCATCTCAAGAGACGCATCGTGTATCATTTCAAACACCTGCTTCTCTTCCGAAGATCCCGATGGAATATTTCTTTTTAATAAAGTTTCGCTCAGCATGGAAATGGCTACCAATGGCAATTGTAAATCATGCGATGCAATATCCCTGAAACGATCTTTCTCCCGGTTAAGAAAAAAAAGGTTTTCATTGGCAACGGTGAGTGCATCATTTTTCTGCTGCAAATCACTGTGCGAGCCAATCAGTTCCTGCTCCATTAATTTACGTGTTGTAATGTCAAGCACCACAGAATGACTCATTTTATAATTTCCCCGCTCATCGTAGATCGCAGTGGCGTTTAACGATACCGGGAATGTGCTCCCATTTTTTCGTACAAAATCAAATTCAAGATCGTGCATATAACCTGTTTTCATAAATACAGGGTACGACTTTCTAAATTTTTCCCTGCTCGCTTCGGTAAGTACATCCGTAAATTTTTTTATGCCTGTAAATCCTTCGTGTTTTTCGCCCAGCCAGTGTAATGCAGTGTTATTAATACGAATGAAAGTGCCGTTTTCATCCAGCGAGTAATAGCCGCATGGAGCATTGTTATATATATTTTCTATTTCCTCAAATGCCAGTTGCAGCTCAGCTTTTCTTTCTTTCAGCACCCTGGCAGAGTTTAAAAGTCGCAGGTATTTCGACTTGAAATCAATTTTCAGGATGTCGATATTTATGGCTTTAATAATGGTTCTTTTCTGTGCCTTCTCGCGTTTCATTCAATCAGAATTTAGCAGGTTGATTTCAGGAGATAATATTATGAAATTATCAGAGACCG
This sequence comes from Bacteroidota bacterium, assembly GCA_040004415.1. Classification (GTDB taxonomy): domain Bacteria; phylum Bacteroidota; class Bacteroidia; order Chitinophagales; family Chitinophagaceae; genus JACMLD01. The sequence continues at coordinate 2,386 of JBDUAY010000162.1, forward strand.
ATTTGATAAAATAAATGGTAACCCTTATCTGTTTTACCCTATTTTAATGTGTTCTTAATGTAATCAACCATTATTCTTCTACCACTCGAAATGGATGCTGCTTGCTGCTATTATCCGGGCGTTAAATTTTGATCCTGAACAAATTATAAAAAGTAGAATATTAGCTGTAAGGCATAAAAAAAACAACGATAGCTATATAGTATCGTTGTTGTGCGGTCGCAACCTTTGTTAAACGGATAAGCAAAGGTAAGGGCGCTACGGAAAGGAAGGTTTAATGGTAGATGGGTATTCGAAATTTTATAAAGGGCTGGCACATAAAATTCAGGTAAACAGGAATGGATATATCATCAGTACACAGGCCACTGCATGTATAGCCTTTGCTAATAAATTCCCGTTTCCAACTTTTTTTGTCACATATATATTCCGTCCTGACAGCAAAATATTTACCGGTATCATCGCTGCAAAAACCAGTACCACCGGTCCGGGTGTATAAGGCACTGATGGATAGGCTTTGTTAATGAAATAAAGTAGTACAAAACAGGTAACGTAATAAGAAGCGGTAGTAATAGTTCTTTTTAACATGACATGGTTTTAAAGAAATTCAAACGGATATTGAAAAGGTAAGAATGGGCTGCACAGGTATTGTTGAGCTAAGTAATTATTTTACTTCTTACAGGAATGTTAAGCCGGGGGATTTTAACAATACATAAATAAATGGTACATTAACCTTTCTAATCTTATCGCGACCTGGTACTATGAATAATACGACCGGTCATTTTTCTTATGCTGACTTGTTATGAACAAAAAAATACCGACATATTTTTTCCTGATGGTATTGCTGGGCGGCTTTCTTGCTGCAGCAATTTATCTCGGCCGCCATTTTTATGTTCAGCAACATCATCTTAAAATTTCTTCTGTCCCCAATACTGACTGGGCAGAATATAACGGCAACGCAGACCGGAATCATTATTCAACGCTCAATCAAATTACAAAAGAAAACATAGGACACCTGAAAATTGCCTGGACGTATTCCTCTGGTGGCGCAGATACAATTGGCAACCATACACAGATGCAATGCAACCCGCTTGAAATAAATGGAATATTGTATGGCGTTAGTGCCGGTACGCAGGTATTTGCACTGGATGCAGCCAGCGGAAAAAAACGATGGGAAACTTCTATCACAGATAACAGCGGTACTACCAGCAGGGGTGTTACTTATTATGAAGACAGTATTTCAAAGCGAATTTTTTTTGGCGCGGGAAAATGGCTGTATGCATTTGATGCACGCACGGGTATGCCTGTACTCAATTTTGGCGATAGCGGAAGGATCGATTTAAAAAAGGGCCTGGAAAGAAATGGAGCTGATAATTATGTAGTCTCTAATACGCCCAATACTATTTACAAAAATCTCATCATCACCGGCGTGCGTGTGTCGGAATCTGAAACGGCATTGCTGGGCGACATCAGGGCGTACAATGTTTATACGGGCAAACTGGCCTGGACTTTCAAAACCATTCCGGAAAAAGGTGATACCGGTTATAACACATGGTCTGCAGAGCCACGTCAGCACCTGGGCGCTGCCAACGCCTGGGCCGGAATGGCCATTGATCGCGAACGTGGTATTGTATATGCGCCTACGGGATCCGCAGCATTTGATTTTTATGGTGGCAACCGTGTGGGTAACAATCTTTTTGCCAATTGTTTGCTGGCCCTGGATGCAGCCACTGGTAAGCGTTTGTGGCACTACCAGTTGGTTCATCATGACATATGGGATCGTGATCCCCCCGCGCCTCCCAATCTTATAACGGTTACCCGTAATGGAAAAAAGATAGATGCTGTTGTACAACTTACAAAACAAGGATATGTATTTATTTTTAACCGCGTATCGGGTGAGCCCATTTTTCCAATTGAAGAAAAAGCGTTTTCTGTACGGGGCATTGCAGGGGAGCATCCCAGTGCAACGCAACCTGTTCCGGTAAATCCAGCGCCATTTACGCGGCAAAGTTTTACGGAAAATGATTTTAATTCTTTTGTTGCCGGTAAAGATTCATTGCTGAAAATATTACAACAGGCACAAACAGGCAGCGCGTATATCCCGGTTACAGATAAAATGACCGTTATTTTTCCGGGTACTGATGGCGGCGCTCAATGGGGTGGGGCGGCGGCAGATCCGGATGGCATCATATACATTCCTGCCAAAGAAATTCCTGTTTATACTTCCTTGATACGTTCCGGGCAAAATCCCAGTAGCACATCATCAACGGGCGCCGGTTTATATATAAATTATTGCGGATCATGCCACGGTAAAGATCTCGCTGGTAACCACGATGGATCGGTTCCTTCATTAGTGAACAACGGCAATAAAATAAAAGCCGAATCTATAAAAAATATTGTGGATAAAGGCCGTGGCATGATGCCCTCGTTTTCTCATGTACCGGAAGCACAACGGAAAGCCATTATTGATTTTGTGCTGGATAAAAAATCAGGCAATGCACAAGTGGCAGCTAATAACCTGCAAAATAAACTTCCGTATAAGCATACGGGTTATAATCGCTGGTATGATGCGAATGGTTACCCCGTGAACACGCCGCCATGGGGAACACTGACTGCCATTGATCTGAATTCAGGGGAGAGAAAATGGCAGATCCCGCTGGGCGAATACAAAGCCTTAATTGAAAAAGGTATACCCTCCACGGGAACCGATAATTACGGCGGTCCGTTATTAACGGCGGGCGGTATTTTATTTATCGCCGCTACCAAAGACGAAAAATTCAGGGCCATTGATAAATTGAATGGGAATATTCTATGGCAAACGCAATTGCCAGCCGCGGGGTACGCCTCACCCAGTACCTATTCGGTTAATGGCAAACAGTATATTGTTATTGCATGTGGAGGTGGAAAATTAAATACAAAATCTGGCGACAAGTATGTTGCATTTACAGTTGGGGAATAATCTTTTTTTCTGAAATTCAGCCCTGTCCATATCCACCTTATGATAACGATACATAAAATTTACAATGAAAATAAAACACCTGCTTCGCCCCCTGTTTGCTGCGCTTCTTTGCCTGCAAATAATAAATCTTTACGCGCAAAAAAATAATTCATTCATCAGCATAGACAAATTTGGTGGAGGGAAAGACGCCGGTAAAGATGCTACGGAAGCCGTTAAAAAAGCGCTGATGTTTATCAAACAAAATAAAAGCAGCAAACTTGTTTTTCCAAAAGGCAGGTATGATTTTTATCCTAACCAGGCAACGGAAAAATATATATTCACCAGCAATAATGATGAAAGCCTTAAAAAAATTATTTTTTTACTGGCAGGTATCAATAACCTTGAAATTGACGGACAAGGTTCTTCATTTATTTTTCACGGATATGTTTCTCCGTTTGTCATGGAGAATTCAGTTAATATCTCACTTAAAAATTTTTCTATCGACTGGGATCGCACGTTTCACAGTGAAGGGAAAATAATATCGGTTGATAATGACGGAATGAACCTTACGTTTTCAGATAAATATCCATACAAAATAGAAAATGGCATACTGGTTTTTGAAGACAATAATCATGAAGAATATCCTTACGGAAGTTTACTGGAATTTGATCCGGTGAAACACGAAACGGCATACATGGCCAACGATTATTATTTTGGCCATGGCCAGCCGGCAAAAGAAATTGTACCGGGTACGGTACGTTTACTTGCGCCCGGTATTAAAGGTACGCCTGGTAATGTAATGGTTTTTAACGCACTTAAGAGATTGTGTTCAGCCATAACGGTAGCAGATTGCCGCAGTCTTTTATTCGACTCCGTAAATATTTATCACTGTGGCGGAATGGGCATAGTTGCGCAGCGCAGCAGGAATATTGAAATCAATCACATGAATGTAACACGTTCGCCGGGAACAGATCGTGTGCTGAGCATTACTGCCGATGCAACACATTTTGTAAACTGCGGGGGCAAGCTGCTCATACAAAATTCATTGTTTGAAAACCAGATGGATGATGCCGCCAATATTCATGGTATTTATGTACAGGTAACAAAAAAACTTGCTGCTGCAAAGGTTGAAGTCCGGTTAAAAAATGAACAACAGCTGGGCTTTGATTTTATACATGCAGGCAGCAAGCTGGAACTGGTGCACAATACAGATATGGAAGCATACGATACATTAATTGTAAAATCTGCAACACGTATCAATAAAGAATATACACAGGTGGAGTTTACAAAGCCATTGCCTGCAAAACTGGTAATTGGTAAAGATGTATTGGCGGAGGTTTATAATTATCCTGACGTGACCATTCGTCATTGCATTATTCAAAAAAACAGGGCGCGCGGAATGCTGATTGGTTCGCGCGGAAAAGTAATTATTGAGGATAATTTATTTCATACCGCCGGCGCTGCTATTTTGTTTGAAGGTGATGGAAGTTATTGGTTTGAGCAGGCGGGCGTCAGGGATGTTACACTCCGTAATAATGTGTTTGATAATTGCAATTACGGTGTATGGGGAAATGCCTGCATCCAGGTTGGATCAGGCGTGCAAAAAGAATACAGAAATATCAGCCGCTACAACAGGAACATAAAAATTTATGACAATACCTTTAATGTTTTTGATCCAAGGTTGCTGAATGGATATTCGGTGAAAGGGCTAAGTTTTTCAAACAATAAAATAAACGTTACCGGGGCATATCCAAATAAATTTCCCGGGGCAAAGCGTTTCGACCTGAGTGACTGTTCAGATTTGAAAATAGATGGATTGTAATTTGTGAACTTGAATTTTTAGCAGTTCAATATTTTTTACCAAAGCTATATTTCTTCCGGTAATACCTGTCTGTAACCAGGTTAATAAAGAAAATAGATACCAGGAACATTCTTGCAACCAGTCCTTCATAGTGCGCTGGCCAGACAGGCAACTTGTGTATTATCAGTGCCACAAAGAAACAGGCGATGCTGATAAGCGTTGAAACTGTTTTATACGACTTCATTCCCGGCGGAAGTTCTGTATGCAGGTGATTGGATTCTTTTGTGATATGCTTCCATAATCTTATTTGTAAGAAGCCCGATGCGATAACATTCAGACAGTAAATAAAGAATGGCTGAAAAAGCATATAGCGACTCATGAATGCAGTAGTAAAGGGCATGATAACAATTGTGAGCAGGAATAAACTGTTTAATTGTATCAGTTTGCGATCGTAGTCCGCCACAAAATTAAACAGGGTATGATGTGCACGCCAGTAATTGCCAATGACCATAAAACTGATAATGAACCCAATAAATTCCGGTATCATTTCATTCATCGCTTTAGGAAATTCCTCCGTGAAACCTGGATTTACTGATGGCAATTGCGGCACTTTAACTTCAATAATAAGCAGTGTAATAGCGATCGCAAAAACGGCATCTGAAAACAATGCTATTCTTTCCAGTTGAAAAATATCTTTATGATGCTTGTCGTTATTGCTCATTCAATCGGTTGTTTAGTCAAAAATAGTACAATCAGACAGACGGATGCCGGATATAAGGAACCAGTTTTTTTTGCAAATGTGTTGAACCGCATCAGAATGCTTACTTTACTGCACCTGCTTGCATCTCAAGATTAGGAATAATTTTTAATTTAGAAAATAAATAATTAATTTATACCGGTTTATTTTAAGCTGCAATTTTATTTCATTCAAATTATTATGGAAAATATAAGCTTCAGGAGCCAGGGTTGGTTTGGACGTAACGAACTTGCCCACCATCGTTGTTTCCGGCGCACCAATGCTTGCCGGTAAATATAAAATCGTGATTTCAGTACCAGCAATGTGTGGCGTTTTAGGGAAGATTACCGCCTGGTATTTTGAATTGTTAAAAATACCTGCAAGTAAATTGAACCTGATTTTTTTAATATAGAATTCATGCCTAACGTGTAAGAACTGGTTTAAATTTTTCTTGTGAAATCTAAATAAGCCAGTCAAAATATAAAATTTTCATTTAAAATAATCACAGAGATGTCTTTTACAAATAAAACAGCTATCGTAACCGGTGCAGGGCAGGGGATAGGTTTTGAGATATGCAAAGAACTGGTGGCAGAAGGCGCCAATGTAATATTGAATGATATTGATTTATTACTGGCAACCGGCGCGGCAGCGCAGCTTGCGGGGGAGATGGGGGGCTGTATTGCTGTAGCAGGTGATTCAGGAAATACAGAATGTATCCGGCAAATGGTTGATACCGCCATCACAAAATTTGGGTCGCTTGATATTGTAATTGCCAATGCCGGCATTACGTTGTTCGGTGATTTTTTTACGTATACGCCGGAAGCATTTTATAAAGTAATGCAGGTAAATCTCGGGGGTACTTTTTTTCTTGCACAGGCCGCCGCTAACCAGATGAAACAACAACCAACCGGTGGTAGTTTGTTGTTTATGTCGTCCGTTACCGGCCACCAGGCACACAAGCAACTTGCCGCTTATGGAATGACGAAAGCTGCACTCGAGATGCTGGCGAAAAATTTGGTGATAGAACTATCTCAGTATAAAATAAATGTAAATGCCATTGCGCCGGGCGCCACATTAACTGAGCGGACACTGGAGGATAAAGATTATCAGAAAACCTGGTCCGGGCTTACACCCATGGGCCGGCCCGCTACTACCACTGATATTGCATCAACTGCTTTATTTATGGTGTCTGATAAAGCGAAACACATTACCGGGCAAAGCATTATTGTAGATGGTGGGTGGACATGTGTTAGTCCGTCTCCTTTTTAATCTGTTAGATAATAACTTGTAGGATTATACAATATGACGAACGATACCAACATGCAACCACAACCAGTTCTTGCGCACACTTGTATGCTGGGTGAAAGCCCGGTATGGGATATCGCGCAGCAAATGATTTGCTGGGTTGATATTTTGAAAGGAGCGGTTCATCAGTATTCAATTCAAAAAAACGAGCACACAATCATTGCAGTGAATCAAATGCTGGGTGCAATCGGTTTGTGTGAGAATGGCAATTTTGTGGCGGCATTGCAAAATGGGTTTGGATTTATTGATCGTTCCAATCACCAGGTTACAATGATAGGTGATCCGGAAGCTGATTTACCCGGCAACCGGTTTAACGAAGGTAAGTGTGCACCGGAGGGCCGTTTTTGGGCCGGCACACTTGCTTTGAGAGAAACAACAGGAGCGGGTAATGTTTATTGTTTACAACCAGACCTGTCCGTTAGTAAAAAGATTGAAGGCGTTACCGTTTCAAACGGCATTGCGTGGAGTATTGACAAACGTGTGTTTTATTATATTGATACACCAACACTTGAAATTGCAGCGTATGACTATGATACTGTAAATGGCTCAATCGCCAACCGTAGAACAGCTATCCGTATTGATAAAGAGGAAGGTTTTCCGGATGGGATGACAGTTGATACGGACGGCATGCTCTGGATTGCTTTTTGGGGTGGATGGAAAATTGCAAGATGGAACCCGGTTACCGGCAAGAAATTATTGGAGGTTAGATTGCCCGTGTCGCGGGTTACATCCTGTACATTTGGCGGTACTCATTTAAGTGATTTATTTATCACCACGGCTACCAAAGATCTTACCGCGGAAGAATTAAAACAACAACCGCTGGCGGGAAATCTTTTCGTAGTAAAGAATTGCGGATTTACAGGCCTTCCATCTTTTCAGTTCAGGAATGTACATGAAACGGTATCCGTTTAATTAAAGTAGCTGTACCAAAAAATATTTTACATTTTGCAAAATGTTTACGACATGTAATCCGGTGTATGCCTAAAACGTGATGATTGCTTTTACACAAATATTCCTGCCCATATTGAACATTCCAACATGTCCGTTGGGCGATTGGTTGTAATACTCAAAATATTTCAGGCGGCTAAGTTTGATTGATCAGCTTTGTCCGGGATATTATTTACTTATACCTGAAATTGACACCCATTATTTTTTGACAAATTTATTTTTGTGCTGATGGCACTATTAAAAGCATAAGCTGGCGTTGCAGTTTCGGTACATTTGCAATGCGTGTTTCTGACCATCTGTGCTGAAGATTTCTATAGGATAATAAGAACCGGTATCAACGAAATTTTAAATAAAAATGAAATGAAAAAGTTATGTTCCCTGTTGGTATTTGCTTTTATAGCTCATGTTTGTACAGCGCAGCTTGTTGGCAAAATAAATGATCCGGTGGAATGGGTGAATCCTTTGATGGGTACTGAATCGGGATATGATTTGTCGAATGGAAATACGTACCCGGCAATTGCTTTACCATGGGGAATGAATTTCTGGACGCCGCAAACCGGCAAGAATGGCGATGGTTGGCAATATACGTATGACGCACATAAAATACGTGGCTTCAAACAGACGCACCAACCTTCTCCGTGGATGAACGATTACGGCCAATTTTCTATCATGCCCGTAAGCGGTCATACGGCAATATCACAGGATCAGCGAGCAAGTTGGTTTTCTCATAAAACAGAAATTGTAAAGCCATATTATTACAGTGTTTACCTCGCAGATCATGATATAACTGCAGAGCTAACGCCTACAGAAAGAAGTGCGCAGTTTCGTTTTACTTACCCGGAAAGCGATAGTTCATCAATTGTAATAGATGCTTTTGCAAAAGGATCGTACATAAAAATTATACCGGCAGAGAATAAAATAATTGGCTACTCAACGCAGTTCGCGCATGGGCCGTTGAAAAATTTTAAAAACTATTTTGTTATTTATACTGATAAGCCTTTCACCATTGCGCATACCTATAATGATACGGCTATGGGTGATGGACTGGAACTTACCGCCAATCATGTGGTAGCAGCTATTTTTTTTAAGACAGTAAAGGGCGGGCAGGTTCATGTACGCGTGGCTTCTTCTTTTATAAGTTTTGA
>JBDUAY010000573.1:0-3332 GCA_040004415.1 Bacteroidota bacterium
GTAATAGCGTTGACAGCCATATTTATTTTTGTTTTATTGGTGATGCTGCTGCCAACACTCAACCTGGTAAACATTAATATCACCCGTATTATGGAAAGGTCTTCAGAAATTGGTGTGCGCAAAGCATTTGGCGCTTCTTCCAAAACATTGGTCTACCAGTTTATTGTAGAAAATCTCATTCTTACTTTGCTGGGTGGTTTAATTGGAATCGTTCTTTCGTTTATTGCTCTTCAAATTATCAACAGCGCTAACCTGATTGAAAACTTAACATTGTCAATAAACTTTACCGTTTTGTTTTTTGCACTGTTAACCTGTTTGATTTTCGGATTGCTGTCTGGCGTGTATCCGGCCTGGCGTATGTCGAGATTAAACGTTGTAACAGCACTCAAAGCATCATGAAGATGCTGCAATCAACTATTCACTGTCAACTATTCAACTTAGCAACACTATGATAAAGCATTTATTTAAAATGATTTGGAACAAGAAAAAGCAGAACGCTTTATTGATATCAGAAATGCTGATTTCATTTCTTGTTTTATTCGCTGTGTTTACACTGCTGGTATTTAATTATAAGAATTACAGAAAGCCGATGGGTTTTGCCTATGAAAATGTTTGGCTGGTTAATTATAACAATACCTTAAAAACCAACAGTTCAGATTCGCTGAGCATGTTTTATGAAACCGTGCGGCGCACCATTAAATCGTTACCGCAGGTAATAGAAATTAGTTTTGTAAACGACAATGTTCCCCTTTCCAGTAACACCAGCCAAAGTGGGTTTACGTATAATAAAAAGCACATCGATCACCTGAACTATCATGTGGTTGAAACTGGCTATAAGGATGTGCTCAATATTAAAATGGACGAAGGGCGTTGGTTTGATAAACAGGATATTTCCGCAAAAAATGAACCTGTAATAATCAATGCAGGTTTAAAGGAACAACTTTTTGGTAAAGGGGATGCCGTTGGCAAACTGATTGGCAATGATGATGATAAACAAAAGATGAAAATTATTGGTGTGGTACAGGATATGAAAGATAAAGGCGATTACACGAACCCCGGCATTGCTATTTATCACCGGGCGGACACTGCAGCCTTTAGTTGGCTGGGCAAAATATTGATCAGGGTAACGCCAGATGCAGACGCTTCTTTTGAAAGCCGGCTGTATAAAGCACTTGCTAACTCCATGCAAAATTCAAATGTTGAAATTCAGCACCTCACTGATATGCGTAAAGAAATTAATTATTTTGCGCTCGTGCCAATGATAGTCTTATTAATTGTAGCCGGTTTTCTTGTTATTAATGTGTCTATGGGTTTGTTTGGCGTGTTGTGGTACAATATCAATAAACGCAGGGGAGAGATTGGTTTGCGCCGGGCAGTGGGCGCCAGTGGAAATTCCGTTACCTGGCAATTGGTAGGCGAGGCGATGGTGGTGGCAACCCTCTCGTTGGTAATAGGAACATTCTTTGCCGTGCAGTTTCCGTTGCTCAACGTCTTTGACCTTTCTTCAAACACTTATTTAATTGCGCTTGGGTTATCAATTGTTTTCATTTACTTGCTGGTGTTGATTTGCGCATTATATCCGGGCAGGCAGGCAGCAGCTATTTATCCGGCCATTGCGCTGCATGAGGATTGATAAGTTAGTTCATTTAATGAATGTTAACCAGGTTAATCAATATCCATTGGTGTTTATTCGTTCTAATTCGCCCTTATTCGTGTTTATGATTTTAATAATTGATGATGATATAGCTGTTCGCACTTCTTTACTACTGTTATTACAACAGGAAAGATATGAAACTTCGAGCGTGGGTAATGCGGCTGCGGCACTTGATTTTTTGAAAAACAATACGCCTTCATTAATAATACTCGATCTTAATTTTTCCATTGAAACCAGTGGCGATGAGGGAATGTTGTTGCTGGCAGAAATTAAAAAACTTTATCCAGGTATTCCGGTCATTCTTATTACCGGTTGGGCAACGATACAACTGGCGGTAAAAGGAATGAAACTGGGCGCCAATGATTTTATCAATAAACCCTGGAACAACGATTACCTGCTTCAATCCATTGCTACTTTGTTACACCTGCAGCAGAGAAAAACAGAACAGCTTAGCCGGAAAAAATTAGACAACCTGTATAATTTTCAGCAGATAATTGGAGAAGATCATAAAATGCTGGAGATTTTAGAGACCATCGGCAGGGTTGCAAAAACGGATGCGTCTGTATTAATTACAGGCGAAAGCGGAACCGGCAAAGAATTGATAGCAGAAGCGATTCATCAAAACAGTCTTCGCGCAAGCAAACCTTTTGTAAAAGTAAACCTCGGCGGCATTTCATCTTCTTTGTTTGAAAGTGAAATGTTCGGCCATGTGCGCGGTGCGTTTACAGATGCGCGTTACGACAGGATTGGCCGTTTTGAAATGTCGAACAAAGGCACTATTTTTTTAGATGAACTTGGCGATCTCGATTCATCAAGCCAGGTAAAATTATTAAGGGTGTTGCAAGACAGGACGTATGAAGTATTGGGTAGCAGCCGTACAAAAACGGTTGATACCCGAATCGTTTGCGCTACCAACCGAAACCTGGAAGAGATGGCCAGCAACCAAAGTTTTCGGGAGGATCTTTTATATCGTATCAATCTGATCACCATAAAACTTCCTTCATTAAAAGAACGGCCGGCAGATATCCCTTTGCTGGTACATTTCTTTCTGCATAATTTGTGTGAGATTTATAACCGGCCAGCATTAAGCATCAGTGCTGAAGCAATGAAATGGATGCAACAATTGCAGTTGCCGGGCAATATCCGTCAATTGAAAAACCTCGTGGAGCGGTCTGTGCTGGTAAGCAAAAAAGATTATCTTGATGTGGCAGATTTTCAATCACAGCTGGAAATGTCGCCACGCAAAAGTCGTGAAGTACAATTGCCCGCAGTTGGTAGCATCACGCTGGAAGAACTGGAAATACAAATGATTCGCAAAGCAATGGAATTTCATAAAAGCCGTATCACAAGAGTAGCCAAAACATTGGGCATTACCAGGAGCGCTTTGTACCGGCGGTTGGAAAAATACAATATTCCTTACGATGAAACTTCGGACTAAATACATCCTCTTTATAGCCATTATTCACCTGGTAGCGCTTGTCCTGACTTTTTTTATTTTTCGTGACGATAAAATATTTTTCATTGCATCAGAAGTGCTGATCATATTTTCTGTTTACTTGTCATGGCAGTTATACAATCAATTGCTTCAACCGCTCAAAACATTGTTACAGGGAACAAATGCTATCCGTGACCGTGATTTCAATATAAAATTTTTACCTACCGGCAAATACGAAATGGA
>JBDUAY010000163.1:0-11226 GCA_040004415.1 Bacteroidota bacterium
ATTATCCCAATCGCAAAAAGTATTTTTTGCGGAAGGTGAATTAGCGCTGCCAGCAATACCATGCATAAGCCCAATACCCATATTACCTGCAGGGCAAATAACGAAAAATGCGGATTGAAAAACCAGGCAAAACTTACGAGCGTTACTTCCAGGAACATTAACCACAACCCTCTTTTAAACAGGAACGCAGATAATTCATTTTTACTTTTCTTCTGACCGGATAAATAAGCAGATGTTCCCGCAAGAAGAACAAAAATAGGGGCACAAAAATGTGTAATCCACCTGGTAAAGAAAATGGCCGGTGTTGTAAAATTTAGATCTGCCGGATTATGATAGTAAGAGTATAAGTGAAAATAATCTCTTGTATGATCCAGCGCCATAATGATCATCACGGCGCCACGTAAAAAATCTATTGAGTGTATACGTGCAGGTTTAAGAACCGTATTCATTGAGTGTAATTTTATTTTTGTTTGATTTAATACATCAGCCGGCTAAAAGGAATTCCAATAGACACGCCAACGGCGCTTTTACCCTGGTTGATTACCAATGATGTTTTATTAGTCAGATTAAATAAGAGCAGGTAGCATTCAATATTTACAGCAGGCGTTTTTTTACTGTTGATTAAAACAATCGGTATGGCCAGTTTTGCATTTAGTAAATTGTATTTTCCAATATTTTGTTCCACAAGCACACTTGCACCAATATGAGAATCGTGTGGGAAATAAACCAGCCGGGCAGTTAAAGAAGGTGTTACAAAAGTTTCATATTGTCCAATATACAATTTATTATTTCCCGGGTCAGTAATTTGCTGCGTACCTGTACCACCAAGATTTTTATATTCACTATAATTTAGTTTACTTAACCCATAAGTCAATTTCGAATTATTGAATAGTAATCCTGCCATCAGCGTAAAAAATATTCTGCCAGCCTTGCTGTTTTCCCACATCCTGGTATGGCCAAGTATTGCATTAAATGGGTATGGATGTTTGTTATCAAAAGATGTAGTAAAAGACCGGGAGATTGTATATTTTGGAAACAACAATGGAGCATACGCGGTGAAGCTGGTCCAATGAGTACTGATTGATTTAAAATTGTTTGTCTTAGTAAGCAGGGCCGACTGAAGCGCAGCGAATTTCTCTTCGTACAGGGCTCTAAGATTAGTATAGAAATTTTGCTGCATCAAAGTTTTGGCAATTTGTATATTTTGTCCTGGAACGGATGAAGAATCAATGGCATTCAGCGCGGCATTGAAATCAATTTCTTTTTTGCTTATTTCTGCTTCCAGTGATTGCAGCATCGCAATTCTCAACGCATCCATCGCCTGTTTTTGATTAATGCTACTTTGTGTTGCTTCACAACTTTCAAATGTTGTTTTTACTTTGCCCAACCAAGTATAGCAGATTGATAGATCCAATTCATTCTCAAACCTTTTATCTAAAAAAGATTTTGCATAACTATTGGCAATCGTCATATCAAAACCAATATTGAATAATTTTTTTACCGGGTCATCAATGCCTGCTGCTTGTTGAAAATTATGACTAACCGTAAATTTCCCCTCAGCTGTATTAAAAGTTACATAATTGGTGAAATAGGAAAGATCTGTACTGGCCGAAAGGTAGCCTGTTTTATCAGCCATGAAAATATTCATAGCGCGGTTAGAAATGGCTGCAGCGCTATCGGTACCGCAAAATTTGGTGCCGACTGATGTATTAATTGATTTCAATGCTGCAATAATATCCTTACCTGTTTGGGCTTGTAAAAAAAGGCTTGTAAAAAAAAATATAAAAGTCAGCAGTAAATAGCGCATATGAATTGGTTACTCTTATCTGGCTCCTGTTCCTAAACTTACAATACTTTATCTAATCCCCATTGCTGCAACAATGAATTGGTAAATACTTTCATGCTGGCTTTATCCAATAATTTATTTCTGGCGGCTATCCAGCTGTCAGCATCTGTACCATACATATTTTTGATTCGGTCAGAATTCAATTCATTTACTTTCCCCCAATGAACGGTGTACGGAATTTTTTCATCGTCAAGCCTTTGCCAGACCGCCCGGTAGAAATTCATGGTAGTATCAGAAAAAGCGCCATCCAGTTCAAGGATGCAGGTAAAATTGAAACGGGTAAATCCCAGTGTGGCTTTTGTTTTTTTAATAAAGCGGAAAGCAAAAAGGCCTGCAAAAGGGCCCGCCGCCGTTTTGTTTATTTCGAAAAGAATATCAGTTACTTTATTTACCTGGTCAAGCGGTAAGCCGATAGCGGAGCTAAGCAATTTGCCGTGCAAAGAAGTGTTATTAAATATTTCAGCGAGCGTACCCATTTGTTTACTGAAGAGCGTGAGCGCACCGGCTAATAATTTATTTACTATTACGGGAACCAGTTCCGGAATGGCATTTGTAACGGCGCCAATAAAACACGGCGCATCATCTCCCGGGCCAAGCCCTGCATCGTTTGTAACAGGCTTTTGATAATTGGGACGGTATGACCTTTTATAAAATGCTGAAACATATGCACCGTTGGAAAGATCGTACGGATTGATCTTCACCTCAAAATGAAATGGCCGTTCATTACCACAGGGAAGTTTCGCATTACTGAAATCCAGGGTTTCCATCATTTGTTTCAGCGTATCATCATACGGCATGCGCTGCATATACGTTTCCATTAAAAACAAATCTTCCACTTCCAGTAAAACGCCGTGAATAATTCCAAAATTTCCGAAGCTTACCAACGCAGCATTAAACAAATCATCATCCTGGATTAATTCTGTTTGAAGTTTATTGATGAAACTTGCTGATACAACAGGCGATGATTTTCTTTCAAGCCATACGTGACGATTGGCCCCCGTAATAATATGTATGCCCACTACATAATCCTGTACAGCGCCAACATCAATGGATGAGCCATGCGCACCAGTTGACATAGCCCCAACAATGGTTTGGCCATTGCTGGCACCTGATGTTTTTAAGGATAATTCCAATGGATGTAATGCTGCACTGATTTCCCATATACCATTGCCACATTGCGCAAAGAGTAATTTTTTTATATCACTGTTATAGGCAGGCACAACACTTTGCGGAGAAAGATTCATCGTCGTATTCAATGGCTTGGTGTCCATCATAATACCATCTTCGACTGTTGCAATTTTGCTCCACGACCAGCCGGCACCCAAAGAACGCAGTGGCGTATTGTTTTGTATTGCTTCGCCAATTAAATTCTGGAAAGCTTTGGTAGCATCATTATAACTTTCCAACGCATTCATCTCAGGTTCATTGCCGGCGATGTACAGATCTTTAATATTTTCAGTAAAAGATTCGTGCCTGTTTATCCATTCTTTATTTCCTGTTTTAATTATTTTCATAACTAAAAAATTTAAAGGGTTCCTGTTTTTTTACATGGTTTTGAACACTTCCATTCGAGCCTCATCGGACACCAGATACCGAGTGTTGCCACCGTTATAAAAGCAAATCCAAAATTATTTTTCACGGTCACTTCAGCCATTCCATTTGCTCCCAGTGAATCACATACCGGTGTATGAATTTCTTTAGGATTTTTTAAAATCCCCCAGAGAAATGAATGTGTTGTTATCGTCACCGTTGTTTCTGCGCCTGCCTGTGCTTGTGTAGACACCCGGTAAGAATAACAACTGCTGAAGGAAAGTGTTATGCTCAACAGCCATGCAGTAGTCAATAATCTGCAGGAGAAAAGTGTTTTTAGCATGAAAAAAATTTTGTGCTGTTAATAAATGAAACAGGCTGTTTCTACAATTGAACATCGTATTTGCCCACGTAATAGAATGCCGGCATAAAAAATAAAATTTCGCAGGGGAGCGGACGTTGCAATAATCAGTTGCTGATAAGGAGAGCGCTAACCAGGTATTCAGAAGTAATTTAGAATGCTAATATACAATAAGTTTTTTGTTGCTCATCATGTGGAAGCTGGCCATTTTGTTACTGAAAACAACGAACCTTCTTTAATTCAATTTCTTGTAGCTGAATATTATCTTTTTGCGAATTATATCGCTGCGCTTTTAGTTCTGGAGGAACTCTTATTTATAGCACGTAAATTTTATTAGAACCGGCTTGGCGGAGCTTCCTGTACTGCACAGGAAGCTCCGCCAGAGCTGCTTGTGGTTTCATTATTTTTATACAAACAGGGCACTCCCCTCGAGCAAAAAGTTCTGAATTAGTGTAACGGGTCGTTAATTTTTTAGCATAAAAACCCGGTTGTATTTGCTTACAGGTGAAACCTAACCATACACCGCCAATGCACAATACTCAAGAAGCTAAATCAATGTAGAATTCGTCACACCAGGCGACATTTGTTTCCTGATTTGAGAAATATAGACATGAAAAAGGCACAATAACTTCCGGGTTGCCTGCCAGGCATGGGCAAAAGATTCTTATTATTGAAAGAACACTCTTTCAATAGTCCACCATGCAGCAATAAGGGCTATGATTGTCGATAAAGGATACACAATTCTTGTTCTGTACCAGGTTTTTTTTCCGAAGGGAATAATGAACAGTGCAAACACCGCCAGTATAACGGCTACCTGGCCAAGTTCAACACCAATATTAAAAGATAGAATAGACGTAAAGAATTTATTTCGGGGTAAGCCGATTTCATTTAAAGCGCTCGCAAAACCCATTCCATGTATCAATCCAAACATAAAAACAATTAACACGCGCCATGCTTTTAATTCGGTCAGCATAATATTTTCCACGGCCACAAAAAGAATGGATAATGCTATGATGGGCTCTACCACCGCACCCGGCATTACTATAATATTTTTCATGCTGAGCGCCAGTGTTACGGAGTGCGCCACAGTAAAAGCCGTTGCCTGCCATAAGATTGTTTTTATTTTGGTGCTGAGCAAGCATAAGCCGGTTACAAATAGAACATGATCAGCGCCTGTGGGTATAATATGAGTAAACCCCATTTGCAGGTAAAACCAGACCACGTTTTGCACTGGTGCTTTTTCCAGGGCATAGTTAATAGTATGCGCCTGCCCCTGCGCAAATGGAAAAAGCAGCAGCAGTAGCGAAAACAGGTAAAATTTCTTATTCATTAAGGGGCGTATTGAACACGGGTTGATTGGTATATTTTTTATAAAGCCAGCAATTGTATCGTATGCGCGGCTTCTGCTTTGAGTGTTATATTAATATTGGGATTGGCCAGTAAGCCGGATTTCAATAATTTATCAGCATTTACTTTATCCCCGTTTTTGAAATAGATTAAACCAGTTCTGCAAAGCAAGGTTGGATTTCTGCTGTTTGTTTTTAATGCTGCTTGTGCAAATGGTAACGCTTTCGCATAGTCGCCTTTTGAATAATATACCCAGGCGAGTGTTTCATTCACATCGATGTTATCTGGCCTGCGATTGTACTCAAGTAAAGCATGGTCAAGTGCTTTATCATAATCGTTTACTTTCAAATAAGCATAGGCCAGTTCCCTGTCGGAATAATGACCTGAGCTATCATCTTTTTTCTCTTTGGCAGCAGCAGCATTCATTCCGTTAATAACACTGGTGGCCAATGTTTCGGATTTTTCTTTTTCACCTGCTGCTTTGTAAACGTCAGATAATTCTTCTTTTATAGTATAATCATTTATCAGGCTGTCTGCCTGTAAATAATAACTGGTTGCTTTTTTAAAATCGTTTGATGCGGCTGCAATTCTTGCCAGGCCCGCAAAACCTTGCGCGTAAGCAGGGCGGTTTTGTAACGCAATCGTGTAATGCATTTCCGCGCTTTTTAAATCACCTGTGTTTTCGTATAGCCGTCCCAATTGTACCCTCGACCACTCTGTACCTTCATCACCCGGTAAGCCTGCGGAGACTGCCATCTTCATCGCATCAATTGCACCGGGATAATCGCCATAGATTTCACGTAGATAAGAAATGCGCGAGTAAGAACGTATATCTGGACGAATAGAAACCATTTTGTCTGCATGCTCAACCGCTGTAGTATAGTTGCCCATCTCCACATTTCCGTCTATAATTAATCCGTAGATAAAAGCATTGTATGGGTTGATTGTTTTTGCTGCTTCAGCTATTTTCAAGCCTTCCGAAAAATGGTGCTGACTCAGCATCAGCAATGCCTTAAGGGATAAGCCTTCGAAGTTTTGTGGATCTTTCACCAATACCGCATTTACATATTTTAATGCGGCCTGATCGTAGTACATATAATTGCCGGAGGCTCTTGCTTCCTGCACATACAGTGATGCAAGTGCGAGATTTGTTTTAACATCGGCAGGCTTTGTTTTTATTGTATTTATTAATGAAATGCTTCTTGCCAGTACAGCTTTAAATTCATCCGTTTCAGAAGCGGTTCCTTTACGATCGAGAACCGGGTACATCCTGTTTTCTTTTTTTGTTTCATCCGTTTTATATTTAAAGAAAATGCCACAGGCGGCCAGCAGGAAAAGAAATATGGTAAATGTGTATATGGAATTCTTTTTCATAAAAGTTTTTTATAATAATTACGAAGGAAAAAAGTGGGTTGCACATCCGAAGTGCAACCCACTTCATGAAGCATAACTACTGATAGTTTATTGCTTGATTATTTTAACGGTTTGCCTGATAACACCGTTTTCCATTGTATGAACAAAGTAAAGACCGGCCGGAACAGCTGATGCATTCCAGGATACATTATACGTACCTGCTTCCTGTCTTCCGTTCTGCAATGTTTTTAAAATATTACCGTGACCATCTGTAACCTGTATGGTAACAACCGATGATGTTGATACGCGGTAACGAACATTTGCCGTACCATTAACTGGATTTGGTGCTGCAGAGATCAATACATCCGGCGCTGCTAAACGCATTGGATCCTGCGATGGCTGTAAGATAGCAGGCTGCGTATAATCTACCGCTACGCCACTGCAATTACATGTGCCGGGCCATGGTGTTTGCACATAGGGAAAACTACTTTTCAATGTAGTATCATTTGCATTTACACCAGTGCTGTATGTCAGCACTTTTAATAGATCTGGTGTAACAGGATTACCGGTCCCGGGGTAATCATCGTACCACAAGCCAATCGCCGCAAGTACAACACCACCCACTGCCTGTAATTCAATCCTGGTTACATCATCTTCCAGTCTTCTGCCATTTGGAAATCCATCCATGTTTGGAATGAATTGCAAACTTGCATCCTTGTTATAAGCAGTGTCGGTTAAACCCAACACAGCGGCTTGTACTAAACCAAGTGAACTGAATTTGGGATCTGTTCTTGATGTAACAGGCACCGCCATGTTCAGGCGAAGCATATCGCCACCATTCGGTAAAAAATTATTGATAAATGGTTTACCTGCCGCAAGTGGGTTACCCCCTTTGCCGGTAGCCAGCTGGTACGGTTTTAAATTTGGAACACCTGTACGGAAGATAGGCCAAAGATCTACTGAACGTGGTTCGTTTGCGGCAGGCAATAAAAGCTTACCCGCAATAGCATCATCCAATGCTGTTCCTGCAAGTGCAGGATTTCCTTTTAAACCATACAAACCATTTTTTCCATTCCTGAAATCAAACGATCCCAGAGAATTGGATTGAATGCGCAAAGGCGCCAAACCGGGTACGGCGGTACCAAACTGGGTATCGTCCATATAAAGCGCCAGTTCAGGATTGTACAGGGAAGGAGAAAAAATATCGGTCGTTAAAATTGATTCCTGGTAAGGAGTCAAAGAGTTCCACAAATCTTTATTACCAATGGGTATAACCGCTTCATTGGTTAATGGCATACCTAAACGTGATACCTGAACCCATGAGCCGGTAAAAGATTGTGTTCCATCTGTATTCAGTGTTCTTATTTTTCTTCTGCTGGCAGAAGCCCAAACACCAATTACATATTCAGGATCAAGAATGCTGGTTGCTTTATCAACTGACTTATGGTCTTTCTGTAAATCTGCAATGTCTACCTGAATAGCAATGGTAGATACGTTTTTGCATTTTACACCATCGGTAGGTGCGGTGCCGGTTGTTCTTGGTGCATCTCCCAAATCGAAAATACCGCCGAGGTCAACAAAAAATGGATCATCTGCTGTTCCGCAGAAAACTTTTTCTCCGCTGCTGCTGGTCGTAATGGCACTATTGATAAGTGAATTATAATCTGCAGCACCCAGACCGGCGCCTGAACTAATAGAACGCGGACCGATATTGGGTGGTGGCACCATTCCGTTGGTGATAACAGTAGAAAAACTAACACCGCCATCTACACTTTTTTCAAGTGTATAGGTTGTTTTCAAATTCTGTTTGCCCAACCGGATGTTGAAAAAAGTAGAAGGATCTTCATTTGTTTTATTAAATGTAAAGCGATAAACAATATCATCGCCGTTGCTGTAACTATTGTTGGCAGCGTTGTTATCAATATGTATTTCGTAACGGATATTGTCGCCAAAAGAGTAGTAATTAGGTCCGCCCTGTGGTAATTGCAACGGAACATAATTGGCGATGATGGTCACCTTGCCGGGCTCATCCGGACTGCGGAATACATACAGATCCGTATTGTCTGCCAGTGGATCATTTGCAATCATCGGCGCTTCCCGGTGACTGGAGGCAAACAGCGGTATGGACGTGTTCACCAGCATCACTGACAACAGAATTGAAGCATATATTTTTCTTCGTTTCATAATAAACTATTTTGTTTGGTTATTGAACAGCTGTTCCCCTCCATGGTGTTTGCACATACGGAAATGCTGATTTAAACGTGGTATCATTTTTTTCTACGCCGGTAGAATATTGCAACGTATTTACCAGTTGATTGGTAACTGGTGATGGACTTACGCCCGGATTATAATCATCATACCACAAACCAATAGCGGCAAGTACAACACCACCTACTGCCTGTAATTCAATCCTGGTTACATCATCTTCCAGCCTTCTGCCATTGGGGAAACCATCCATATTTGGAATTGGTTGCAGCATCGCTGAACCATTGTATGCAGGATCAGTTAAGCCCAGCACCGCAGCATTCACCAATCCCATTGAACTGAATTTTGGATCATTTCTTTGCGTAGGCGGCACTGCCATGTTTAAGCGCAGCATATCGCCACCATTTGGTAAAAAGTTATTGATGAAAGGTTTGCCTGCTGCAAGCGGGTCACCTTTTTTACCAGTCGCCAGCTGATAAGGCCTCATGTTGGGAACACCCGTATGAAAAATGGGCCAAAGATCAACAGAGCGTGGCTCGCCTGCTGCTGGTAATAACAGCGTTCCAAAAGCAGCATCATCCAGCGCCGTACCTGCCAGTGCCGGATTTCCTTTCAATCCATACAATCCATTTTTGCCGTCGCGGAAATCAAACTGTTTTAACGAACTCGATTGAATGCGAAGCCCGTTGAATGCCGGTACTGCACTTGCGTACTTGCCTGCATCCATATACAGGGCCAGTTCGGGATTATAAAAATAGTTACCAAATACGCTAAGGTTGGCAAGGTCCTGGTAAGGTGTTAAAGAATTCCAGTAATCCTTTTTACCAATCGCTACCACTGCTTCATTGGTTAAAGGCATACCGATTCTTGACACTTGTACCCAGTTGCCATTTTCTGATACGGTGCCACCGCCGAGGGGGTTAAAAGGAGATCCACCTGCTGAAGAATTAAGTGTACGCGTAGCAAGACGGCTGCTGGAGGCCCAAACGCCGATTACAAAACTACTGTCGAGAATGTTGACTGCGTCACTAACTTTCTTATGATCTTTTTGCAGGCTTGAAATATCTGCTTCAATGCAAATTGAGTGAACGTTGAAATGTCCGAGACCATCGCGGGTTTTACCATTCTGGCGCGGAGCGTCACCCAAATCAAATATACCGCCGAGGTCAACAAAGAAAGGATCGTCTGCAGGTCCGCAAAAAATTCTTTCACCGGTTGTAGCGGTAGAAATGGAAGAGTTGATAAGCGTATTGTAATCGCTGATGCCAAGACCAGCTGCACTACTGATACTGCGCGGACCGATATTTGGCGCTGCTACAAAACCATTGGATACAACCGTGGTGAACGTTACACCCCCATCTGTACTTTTCTGACAGGTGTATGTAGTGTACAAATTTTGTTTGTTTAACCGGATGTTAAAGAAAGTTGTTGGATCCTGGTTTGTTTTTGAAAATAAGAAACGGTAGATAATATCGTCGCCTTTTGTAGCGGTGTTATTATCAATGTGAATTTCATAGCGGATGTTTTCTCCGAATGAATTGTAATTAGGGCCGCCATACGGCAGTTCCGCAGGAATGTAATTCGCAATAAGAATTACTTTGTTTTGATTGTCGGGACTTCTGAACGCATAAAGATCGGTGTTGTCTGCCAATGGATCGTTTGCAATCAGCGGCGCTTCGCGATGGCTTGATGACATGACGATCCCTGCAAATACCAGCAGGCAGCCAGTCAGTAGAAAAAACTTCAACTTTCGTTTACGCATAAACTTAGTTTGTTGCATACCACATTTTTTAAATTAAAAAATTAAAATACCAGGACTACGGTTTAAATGCATGGTGGAAAGCCATGACTGTTTTCATTTTCAAAAGATAGGTTTCAGCATACCTTTTTATGGTACGTATGGTTTAGCGGGCGTTGCCGGCGTTTCACGAACAACGTACATACTGGATTTTACCTGCAGCAACAAACATTACAGGATGTGGTAGTGTATAAAAGATGAAGCTTTTACCAGTGGTAATGATAAAAACGGTTCACGGATTAGGGATAAGAAAGAAGTAGTACGATAACGGTTTCTATTTTTATTTTTACTTGCTGTATTGCAGCATCCATTCATAAATATTCATATCATTTTCTTTATACGACGGACTGATTGCCTTGGTCCATGCATCATGCATGTTTGCCTGGAACACCGTCAATTTTGGAACAATAGCAGGACTAAAACTATTTACTGATGCGATAAAATTATCAGCAGCCTGTATATCATCTACCGGATCATTATTATTATGAAATGCCCATATAGCAACTTTATTTTTAGCGAGGCTATTGCAAACAGGATCGTAGTTAAACTCTCCGGAAGCAGGAACGATGGCTGTGATTTGCTCAGCAAACGTACCGGCAGTAAGGCAACTCGCCGATGCACCATTACTCAATCCAAATAAATATACACGTGTACTGTCTATGCGATAATTTTTCCTGGCGTAATCAATTACATCTTTTATTTCTTGTGCTGTTGGAAATTTCTTTAACTGCGGAGCGATAACAATGAATGAATAATTAACTCCTTTACTGATAAAATTTGGCGGAA
>JBDUAY010000574.1:0-3324 GCA_040004415.1 Bacteroidota bacterium
ATATCAGACAATACACTGCTGGAAAAGTTTTATTCAGATAAAGACAACCAGTGGCTGGGTATTTTATTGCCGCGGTACACCATGCTGCTGCTGGGGGTATGCATGAAATATCTTAAAAACGAAGATGATGCAAAAGATAGCGTTCAGCAGGTATTTCTGAAGGCCATTGCAGAGCTGCACAAATACAAAGTAGACTATTTTAAAAGCTGGATTTATATGGTGGCCAAAAACCACTGTTTGATGAAGTTGAGGGACCGGCAGGGCAAAGTGCCTGCCGTCCTGAACGAGCAAACCCTGGTGCTGGAAGATGATCCATTGTCGATACAGGCACACCTGGATAAAGACCGCATGCTGGATGCCATGACGCGGGCAATAGATGAATTAAACGATGAGCAAAAACAATGTGTAACTTTGTTTTATCTTGATAAAAAATCATACACACAGATTGCCGGCACAACAGGTTTTAGTATGATGCAGGTAAAAAGCTATATACAAAATGGTAAAAGAAATTTAAAAAAAGAAGTTGAGCGACTTATAAAAGAGAAATGAATAAAGACTTACTGAACATATTATCAAATAGCAGTAAAGACATCGATAACCAGCAGCTGATGGACTACCTGGCGGGTAAACTGTCTGAGGATGAAAAGCATGCGGTAGAAATGCAACTGGCAGATAGCGACTTTATCAATGATGCGGTTGAAGGATTGGAAACCGTTAAAAACAAAGGCAATATTGATGTATTTGTGGATCAGCTCAACCGCGATCTGCACAAAAAATTATTTCGTACTAAGAATAAAAAAGAGAAAAGAAAAATGCTGCAGCAGCGTTGGGTATACGCTGCCATTATACTTATTCTTGCAATTGTAGTAGCCGCCTGGCTAATGATTATTAAATACCAGCATCTGAAAGCGCATAGCTAATGCTGATGTGAAAATAAACTGCATAGTCAAAAACAGAGCCGCCTGATTACTAATTCAATGTTGCGTAGTAATTTTTGTCTTTTGCCAAATTCAGTTCCTCCGTTTTGAGTTCCAGCGATTGCAATTCCAGCGAATTAAGTTCCTCCGTTTTGAGTTCCAGCGAATTCAGTTCCAGCGATTGATTTCCTCCGTTTTGAGTTCCAGCGGAACTGCCTGTTTATAGCCCGCAAATTTATATTAGAACCGGCTCCAGCGGAGCCCCCTGTACTGCGCAGGAAGCACTGCCGGAGCCGTGCTGTTGTAACTGTTTTTATATAAACAGGATGCTCTCCTGGACAGGCAAAAAGTTATAACTAAACGACCTATATTAATGTCAGCCCCTCCGAACGGTTCATCCGGGCGGGCTTATAGAAAAGAAATCAGTATGAATAACGAAACCCCAAAGGAGCGACATCAGGTTCGGGGCATCAAATTTCCTAACTAACTATATTGATTTACCGATTTTTAATGTTAATTGTACATCCTGCTTCTGCTGGCGCGCTTCACGCTGTGTTTATTAAATGATCAGCCATTGGTCATTTCTGCATATTTTAGAGCATAATAATCACAGACAATGCCAGTCCGCTAAATCTATGTTGACGGCATTATCAACACACCCTTTTTTTAAAATACACCTGCTTATGCATCGCATTTATTTTATTGCTCTTTTATTTCTATTTGTTCATATTTCATCCGCACAAAAAAACAATCTTACCAGCGATACAAAACTAGCAGCTGCTTTTGACGACTATGTAAAACAGGTTTTGCCGCGCTGGCAAACACCCGGCATCTCTATTGCTGTTGTAAAAGACGGTAAAATAATTTTTAAGAAAGGATATGGCTTGCGCGAACTGGGCAAACCACAACCATATACAACAGCCACACTTTCCACCTGCGCGTCCACAACCAAGGCCATGACTGCTGTATGCATCGGTATGCTGGTGGATGAAGGAAAAATAAAATGGACCGATAAAGTGATGGACCTGCTTCCTGCTTTTAGACTGGCAGACCCTTACAGCAGTTCAGAAATAACGGTGTTGGATCTTTTAACACACAATGCTGGCCTGGGTAACGCAGATAACCTGTGGGTCTTTGGCTATTCAAGGGAAGAGATTTTACAAAGAATGCAATTGATGGAGCCCGCATATTCTTTGCGGTCCTCATTTATTTACCAAAACCTGATGTATATAGTAGCCGGGCAGCTCATCCGCGCGGTAAGCGGAAAAACCTGGGATGAATTTATAAAAGAAAGAATTTTTGCAGCGGTTGGAATGAACAATACGTTTGCTGATCATGCAGCGATCAACAGTGGCATGGATTTTACAACCCCTCACTTTAAAGACAATGATACGGTAAAAGTGATACCTTACCTGCATACAAATAACATTGGGCCGGCCGGCGGTGTATGGTCCTGCGCTGACGACATGGCAAAATGGTTGCTATGCATACTTGACAGTACTAAAATAAACGGTAAGCGCTTGCTGCAGCCCGCTACGTATGCCATGCTGTTTGCGCCCCATGCAATTGTGCCACAAGATATATACCCTACCATGGACATTCTTAAGCCACATTGGATAACGTATGGGCTTGGTTGGTTTCAGCATGATTACAGAGGTAAAATGATACAATTTCATACTGGTAGCCTCGCCGGACTTACCGCAATCGCCGGACTTATTCCTGACGAGCATTTTGGTATCTATATATTCGGAAACCTGGACCATGCAGAATTACGACACGCACTTATGTACAAAGCTTTCGACCTGTTTGCCTTTAATGATAACAGTTCCGACTGGAGCGATATTTTGTTCAAACATTACGGCATGCTTGCAGATACTGCAAAGAAGCGTGAAAAGGAAGAACTGGCAAAAAGGGTTCTCAATACCCAACCTTCGTTGCCGCTGACCGGCTATACGGGTAAGTTCAAGAATAAACGCCTTGCCGAAGTAGCGGTAGTATTAAAAAACAATGCGCTTATTTTAATGATGCCAAACGATATTTCACTAAGCTTGCAGCATTGGAACTATAACAGCTTCAGGGGTCATTTCAACCGTTGGTGGTTCGGCAACGCCTGGGTGCAATTTCTACCCGATAAAGAAGGCAAGATTCAATCGATTGAAATAGACGGTGTTGGATACTATAAGACACAATAGGATAAGATTGCCTTAGAATTACCTTAAAGTGGTATTTTTTTTGTGAAAGATTGATGTACTTTTACATTGTAAGAAGTTAACGGGGGGCTAACATATCTTAACACTATTTTTAGTTTTGCCGACCGACATTTACATTATCAAATTAAGCACAACGATTTTCTCATAAGCAGTTAGTTTTGGTTACGAGCCCTGTTTCTACAGGGCTCATTCTTTTT
>JBDUAY010000164.1:0-11180 GCA_040004415.1 Bacteroidota bacterium
TAGAATAATCAAATTGAAGGATTGAGGATCCAGCGGAGCCTCCTGTAATGCACAGGAAGCTCCGCCGGAGCTTTTTGAATGGATGTTTTTAATATTATAAGCAGCGTGCTTCTCCCGGGCGTCATGGACAAATTGACCTTCCGAACAGCTACCGTGCCCCGCGACCATCCGCAAGTCTGTTTTACGGTGCGCTAACGGCTTACACTAATCGCTAACAGCTGCTCTTATCCAAACAATTCCTTCATACTTTCTTCAGCCAGGCCGGCACTGCCCGTCATGCCTTTGCCACCAATAGCTGTTACAATATGGATATTGGCAGCAGCTTCTTTTTTAAATACATCGTGACTTTTGCTTTGTCCGTAATAGCCATTCCAGTACGCAGCCATCGTCCAATCGGGTAAATCAAAAATGCGTTTGGCTTCTTCAATAATAATAGTGTTAATTTCCTGGTTTACCTCAAACCCAAGTTTATCCTGTTCTTTTGCATCTGCATATTCGTGAGAATCGCCAATGATTATGCTGCCGTCTATTGCCTGTTTAAACAGAATATGTACGCCCCATTTTTTAAACCGTTCATCAATGATATCCGCTTTTAATGTTGAGTAAGACGGGCATTCATGAAAGCTTTCATATCTGCGTATACTCAACCCTGTTAGGATTGACCCTTTTAATTCATAACCGGCTTGTGGTACAGTTTTCATCATTTGCAGCTTCGATACTTCAATATCACTGTCATAAAAAACCTGCGGATACAGATTGCGAAAATCCCTTCCATTACAAATGATCACTTTATCGCTGGTATAAGCATTACCAAGATTATCTTCCACAATACATTTTCCATTTACAAAATCGCAGAAAGTTACCAGTGTATTGGGCTGATAGGTTAGCTTTAATTGTTCCTGCATGTATGCGATTACCCGGTGGATCATTTTGCCGGGCTCTACGGTAATCTCTTCCGGAAAAAAGATCGCGCCTTTGCAATAATCTGCTTTCAATCCGGGATATTTTTCAAGGCAATCTGATTGTTTTAGCAGCATGGACGGATATCCATCTTTACGGTTAATATCTCTTAGCTCATTGATAAGCGCTAGTTCCGTTTTATCTGATGCAATGTAAACAGATCCTTGCTGCCGTACAGAAATATCAAACTTGCTTTGCAATGATTTATAAATTTCAAGGCTTCTTCTTCCATAATCCTGCCATTTGCCGCGGCTCATGCCAGATGGTACTACTTGTCCAAAATTGCGTACGGTGGCTTCCTGCGGCTGAATGTCTTTTTCCAGCAACAAAACTTTTAGCCCCTTTTTACAGGCATGATAAGCATGAAAGCTGCCGAGTGCGCCAGCGCCGGTGATGATAACATTATAATGAGGTGAACGCATATAAATCAGGTATTGATGGAGGTCATTGATTTGTATTTCCTGCTAAAATAAATCCATGAAACTGTTATGCTGATCAGTCCGACAGCACCCAAAATAAAACTCACCGTTATAAAATAGTTGAGCCAATTTAATGTCGGACTAAATATCTCCTTGTTTACAATAATAAAACAACTGCCCAGGTAGCCTGCGGAATCCATAAAATAAAAGAAGAAACCAATATTGCCTTTTACTTTGAAAGCTGCGATGAAACGATCCAGGAATAAACACTGCAATGTATTGTAACAAACATAGAGCCCAATGGTATAAAACACCAGGTTAAATACCGGGTCCAGCAATTGTAAGCGTAAAAACAAAGAAGATAAAAGGATGATTAAAAGCCCGCAGCCAATAGCAATGTGATGTGCTATGATACTCTTAAAATGATTTTTGAACCCGGTAAGAAACAATAACAACACCAGTACAATTACGGCTGCGGCAGTTTCCATTTGTGCAAAAATTGCTGGTTTAAAAGATGGCTTAACAGTACGCAATATTTCTACGCCATAATTATCTTTTAGATCTCTGAGTATTGTGAGCAGCAGGTTTAAAACAGTGATGGCTACCAGCCCGGTAAAAAATTTCATGAATAATGCCCTGCGTTCTTTGCCATTTAAATTAACCCGTACACCGCGACTGGCAATTTCTTCCGGAGTGGGCGGTGGTATTTTTGTAAGCATCCAAACAGCCAGCAGCAACAATGGTATATAAAGCAGCCCGGCAACAAAAGGGGTAGATATTTCTGGCACTTTCCAGTTGTCAATGGAAATTCTTCCAATGGTTTTGGCTACGCCAGAACTAAAAATAAAATTGGTGCTAAGGATCAACGCCAGCAAATCAGTAAACTTTCTCCCTTCAATAAAACTAAAAACGAGACCCCAAATTAAACCGAGTGAGAGACCATCAGTAAAAAGAAAAAAAACATTGTATGGTTTGGGTGTAATTGCCAGTAATAGCAAGCTTATTTCTGCGGCGCCAATCAATGATAAAATATATAACGCGCGCTTCGCTTTATTAACTTCTGAAATAAATTTAATGCCGATAAACTTTGCCGTCATATAGCCAAATACCTGCGCAACCACCAGTGCCGATTTAAACGAAATGCCAAAAGCGCTTTCGCCATCAAATGTTGTAGCGCTGAAAGGTTTTCTGAAGCCATACATGCAGAAATAAGTAGCAAAGCTGGCAAACGCCGCCCATGGTACCATGCCGTACACAGATTTTTTTCCAGCAGGTTTTGGTATAGAAGCAGTTAGCATGCACACGAAAGTATTGGTAACTTGTAAAATACACAATTACCGGCGTATTAAATTATCAATAAGTTATTTGGTAAGGTGATATTTCTATGCTGGTTTGGATGCACACGAATGATCTCCGGACCAGGTATGGATTGCGGATTTTTTGAAATTTTTATGGTGAAGTATGATTTTTGCGAACAGCTGTGTCAATAGCATCTTGTGTTGTCAATAACTAAATCGTGACCTGTCATAACTGACATAAAAATCTGCGTTCTGTAAGGTGGAACACCGCCCGGGCGCCCGGGATCAATCTTTTTTTATGTCCAGCGTAAAGCCAACGGAAGTACCAATATCCGGTGTGCTTCGTACGTGGATGGTTTGTCCGTGCGCTTCAATAATGTGTTTGCAAATGGCGAGCCCCAGGCCGGTTCCGCCCTTGTCACGGCTTCTGGCCGCATCGGTTCTGTAAAATCGTTCAAAGATGCGCGACAGATGCTCTTCTTCAATACCAATTCCATTATCGCTTATTTCTATTAGTACATGGTCGCCGTCGGTTCTATAAATACTCGCCTCAATATAGCCACCAGGCTTGCCATATTTAAACGCATTTTCAACCAGGTTAATTAATACCTGCCGTATTTTTTCTTTATCTGCAAAAACGATTACCGGTGCTTCGCAACCTTTTTTTATACCACTTGAAATTTGTTTTTTTTCAAGCTTGATGGATAATGATTCAAATATTTCTTTTGCCAGATCCTGTATTGCAAAATACTGTTTGTATAACAATTGTTCGCCGCTTTCGAGTTTAGAAATTTCATCCAGATCATTCATAAGATTTACCAGCCGGTCTATATTGCGGCTGGCATTTTCCAGGAATTTTTTTCTGATGTCCGGTTGCTCCATTGCGCCGTCCAGTAGAGTGTCTACATAACCCTGTATCGCAAAAATGGGTGTTTTAAATTCATGCGCCAGGTTTTGCAAAAATTCTTTCCGGTAAACTTCATTTTGTTTCAATATTTCAATTTCCGCTTTGCGTTGTTCTGCCCATTTTTCTACATCTTCGTTTACTTCATCAATACTTTTTTTAGGAAGTATGTATTTGTAATACATTTCTTCTTTTTTACTTGCTTTTGTCTGGTAAATAAATTTGTAGATGAGTTTAATGCGGCGGTAAATAAATTGCTGTAATAAAAAATTAATAAGTGAGTAGGCAATAATAAATAGAACGACCAGTGTTATAAGTGCAATCCACCAATTTTTTATAAAAATATAATTGGCAAGCGCTACCAGTACGGAAATAGACAATGCATTTACTGCGGCTACCTGGCGGGGGGAAAGGTTTTTAATATCCATTGCGGAGTGCAGGTTTTCTTATATGCAAGCTAATAAATAGTAGGAAGTATTCGGTATTAAGGCCACTACGTCTGCAGGAAGGATATTTATAAAGTAAACTTGTAGCCTACGCCTTTAACGGTTGTGATGCAATCCATATCCAGTTTCTGGCGTATTTTACGGATGTGTACGTCGATGGTTCGGTCTCCCACAATAACATCATTGCCCCAAACCTGGTTTAATATTTCATTGCGCAAAAAAACGCGGCCGGGTCTTGCCGCCAGCAGGTACAATAATTCAAATTCTTTTTTTGCCAGTGTCATCTCTTCATTGTTCACTTTAACGATATATTGAACAGGATCAATCAAAAGATTATCAAACTGCAGGCTGCTGTTGCCTTCGTTCTCAGGTTTATTAACACGGCGGAAAAGCGCATTTACACGGCTTACCAACACTTTAGTACTGATGGGTTTGTTTACATAGTCATCAGCGCCGGTATCAAGCCCTTTTATTTGAGAAGATTCATCGCTCAGGGCGGTAAGAAAAATAATCAGGGTATCTTTAAAAGCAGGCTGGGTGCGTAATACCGCACAAACCTCAACACCGGTTTTTTTCGGCATCATGATATCCAGGATAATCAGGTCGGGATGCAGTTGCTTTGCTTTAGCGAGTGCATCATCGCCGTCTTTCGCAGTATACACTTCATAGCCTTCCTGCTTAAGATTGTAGTGCAAAATTTCCAGTATATCCGGCTCATCGTCTGCAATTAATATTTTTTTACCCTTACTTTCCATCAATACTATTATTTCCGCAAACCTACCGTAAATGGCTATTATCCTAAAATGATAATGGTAAGTTCACAATTTCTTAATACTGTGCATAAAGAATGGCGGCCAGAAAATACAAACCGGGCAAATAATTGTTCGGTTCGCATAAAAGATTGAGGGTCTGCAAAGCGCGTATTGCAGCCTGTGGAATTGATTTTTTTTAAATAAAATATCTCATAGCCAATACAAACACAATTTTCCCGTTTTGTGCAGCATATTGGTAGTATTTTTGCCTTTATACCTGATAATAATCCTTATGCAAAAAGTTTTACCTGCCTGCCTTTTTTTTATTTGCTGTTGTTTTTTTACCCAGGCACAACCGCCCGCTTACAGGTTTGTGCCTGATAAAGGCCGTATTTTATTTCACGATAAAGTGGATGCCGAACAGCAAAAATTAAGGGATATGGACGGTAAAAAAGACAATGCCATTACTTTGTCGAAAGACCCGACTGTTAACGGACAAATAGAATACGCGCTGCTGGATCGCGTGGATGAACTGCAGCAAAAAATTGAGCTGGATTCTGTTTTATCACATTCTTCCAAAGTAAAATATATTCTTGGCCTGGAAATCTTACTAAGTGGTTACCGAAACAATGTTTTTAAACCAGATTTCCCGCTTAGCATCGCACCAGATTTAGTAAATGCATACGAAAAGGCGATGGCGCTCGACATAAAAAATCAGAGTATTGAACCCATAATAGTTGCAAACAGTTACCCGGTTGGAAAGATCCTGATTGAATGTTTTAAGTTCCCCGAAAATCCTGGTATTAAATCCGCTGGTCCGATTTTGCTTGAAAAATATATCAACCTTCATCCCAACGATGTATTAAGCATATTGCAACGCAACACAGATATACCTATTGCGGATAGTTTAATAAAAGCGGCCGCCCGTAGCGACCTTAAGAAGTTTTATAACTATGCAGCAGTGGGCGACCGGCTTGGTACGAAAATCCGTTCGATGGATGATCCGTTTGTGCATACCATTGCAAAAATGGCCGTGAGCAAAAGTGGTCAATTGTATTTTCCTTTTATTGATTTGCTGATAAATAACAAAATAACTTTTGATGATATTGATAAAGTAAAAGACGATAACCTGGCTTATTACAGGCTGCTGGTAAAAACAAGAATTGATTTTGTAGGGAGGATGCTGGCCCCTGCAAAAGATACACCGATGGAAGTACAATCTTTAACCAGGATGATGGCGAATAAAGCCAAAGATGTATTTGTAAGTGAAATAAATGGTTTGCATGATCAGCCGGAGGCGGTTCGGTTTAAATGCCTGGAACCACTTACCGCGCAGGAACTTTATTATTTATGCGTGGTAAGTGAAGATGTAATTTATACATCCAGTTATCTTGGTGTATATAAACGCATTTTTGAAAAAATGAAAAACCCGCGCGGTGATAGTTTGATAATGAGTGTGAAGGCTGATTATTTCCGGAAGTTTATAAAGATGTCTGCGGCCTACAATACGCTTGATACATTGCTTAAGTCAATGCCCGCAGATAATGCTACTTTATTAATGAAGGCATTTATTATAGGTCTTGAAAAAACCACTACTACCGCAACTGTTGAAGACGCGGTGGATGTGGCAGATTCTTACAGCAGTATTGTTGAAAAAAATACCAGCCTGGCAGAGTTTATGCTGGACGAAGCCAACTGGAATTATGATCGCTGTGTGCGAAGCAATGATAGAAATGGTATGGTAGTTTATCGTCTTGAAAAAACATTGTTTGAATCTGCAGATACCTCCAAAAAAGTTGACCTGGCAAAACAATTGGGCATTGCTCCCATTTATAGTGTCGATTATAAAAGCTTAACCAGTGGCGATAGCGGCCGCGTAGTGCAGCAGGTTTTCTTTTATGGTGATGAAGACAAAGACGGGCAAAATTCGTATGCCAATTTTAAAGCATTGTTTGCCGGTAAACCGGAATGGAAAATGACCGAAAATGAAAATTGGTTAACGATAAAGTCTGTTAAAGGCAAACCCGTGTGGATATTTGCCAACAAACCTTTATACGGTCCCGACGATCCCGACGCAAAAGCGCAGGAAAAACTGGATGCCTACCTGCAGGAACAGCACCTGAAACCAACTATTTATATACACCGCGGACATAGTTATCATGTAAAATATTCGCTGGCGCAGATTCAACCGTCCGCACGTATTGTAATACTTGGTTCCTGCGGTGGTTATAATAATTTAAATGAAGTGCTCACCATCAGCGCGGATGCACATATTATCTCGTCGAAACAAGTAGGCACCAAAACAGTTAATGAACCTATTCTGAAAGCAATGAATAATATTTTGCTTAGCGGAAAAAATATAGAATGGTTGCCGATGTGGAAGGACTTAAGCAAACAGTTTACGAACAACGATGCAAAAGAAAAATTCGACGATTATATTCCTCCTTATAAAAACCTGGGCGCGATATTTATTAAGGCCTATCGCAAGGCG
Source organism: Bacteroidota bacterium (assembly GCA_040004415.1). GTDB lineage: Bacteria > Bacteroidota > Bacteroidia > Chitinophagales > Chitinophagaceae > JACMLD01. The sequence continues at coordinate 7,271 of JBDUAY010000164.1, forward strand.
ATGATTGCGGATAGTAACTGATGTATGTTGTCTGATTTTTCGATGTCTGATGTCTTTCATTCAAACTGGATCATTATGTAGTATCTGCATGCGGCACAAAAAGAAATCGGACATGAATTACATCAGACATCAGACATTTCTGTTCTATCTTTACTTTATATGAGCGACCAGCAGCCCAGGAAAAAGATTTTCGATTTAGCATTGCTTAAAAGGGTGTTCCGCTTTGCGGCACCGTACAAAAAGAAATTTTATACTTCTTTATCACTCGCGGTTATACTGGCTGTTCTTGCACCAATACGTCCGTACCTGGTGCAAGTAACCATCAATAAATATGTAAAGGGCGGTGTTACTGTTCCCATGGATCAGCGCAATCATTTTATTGAATTGGTGATTACCATTACCATCATCCAGATAATATTATTACTGGCAGAAAGTATCATACGTTTTTACTTTGGTTATATAACTGCATGGCTGGGACAAAGCGTTGTAAAAGACATACGCGTGCAGGTATATAAAAAAATACTCGGTCTCAATCTTTCTCAATTTGATAAAACCCCCATTGGCACGCTAACAACGCGTACTATCAACGATATTGAATCTATTAACGATATTTTTTCTGACGGCCTGATACCCATCATTGCAGATTTGCTGTCTATTATTTCTGTACTTATTGTAATGTTTGTTGTCGACTGGAAACTTTCGCTCATCTGCCTTGCGCCGTTTCCGGTGTTGGTTGTTGCTACATACTTTTTTAAGGAAGCCGTTAATAAATCTTTTATCCGCGTGCGCAATGCCGTAGCCGCGTTAAATGCTTTTGTGCAGGAACATATAACCGGCATGCACGTATTGCAGGCATTTGCTGCAGAAGAACGCGAAGCAGCGAAGTTCAAAAAAATAAATAAAGATCACCGTAACGCAAATATCAAAGCCATCTTTGCCTATTCCGTTTTTTTTCCGGTTGTAGAAATTGTGTTGGCGGTTTCTACCAGTTTAGTTATCTGGTGGGCAGCCAGTGAAGCGCATTTATTAAAAGATACCGATCCCATTGCAGCCGGGCAGATGGTCGGTAAAATGATTTCTTTCTTTCTATTTCTGAATCTTTTGTTCAGACCATTGCGGGTTATTGCGGATAAATTTAATGTGCTGCAGATGGGCATGATTGCAGGCGAAAGAGTATTTAAAGTGCTCGATAACCAAGATTTTATTCCCGATGAGAAAAAGGGAAATTTTTCACCTGCGCATGTTAATGGTAAAATTGAATTTGATAAAGTATCATTTGCGTATACAGATGATCGTTACGTATTAAAAAATATTTCCTTCATCATTCAGCCAGGTGAAACGGTGGCCATTGTTGGCCATACCGGGAGCGGTAAAACTTCCATCATTAGTTTATTAAACCGGTTGTATCATATTCAGCAGGGCAGTATAAAAGTGGATGATGTAAATATTGAGCAATTCAATCTTGATATTTTAAGAAGCCGGATAGGCATTGTATTGCAGGATGTATTTCTTTTTTCAGGATCGGTAATAGATAATATCACATTGCGTAACCCTGAGATTTCGAGAGAAAAAGTTATGGAAGCTGCCGCACTTATTGGCATGCACGATTTTATTATGGAACTGCCGGGCGGTTATGATTATAATGTAATGGAACGCGGGGCCACGCTTTCACTCGGGCAGCGGCAACTGTTGTCTTTTATCCGTGCATTGTTGTACAATCCTTCTATACTGGTATTGGATGAAGCCACGTCTTCCGTAGATACGGAAAGCGAACAGCTGATTCAGCATGCTATTGATAAATTAATTGCCGGCAGAACGTCAATTGTTATTGCACACCGCCTGTCCACCATCCGCAAGGCCAGTAAAATCATTGTGCTGGATAAGGGCGAAATAAAAGAAATGGGCACCCATGATGAGCTGTTAAAACATGATGGATTTTATGCGCGTTTATATGAAATGCAGTTTGAGAAAAAGAAGGCGCGGGCGTTAAAATCGTGAGTCGTTAAACGTTAATCGTGAGACGGCTGTGGAAAGACGACTGTGTGGATATTTCATGCCAAAGATTCATGTCTGGCAATTAACGTTCTAATCTGCTGGAATTGTCAAAAAATTTAGTAATTTGCTATCATGAATGGGTCTGAAAAAAGCAGTAAAGAAATAAGTAATCTTGTGAAGGAAGATTTCCCTGTTTACGAAAGCCGGGAAGCGCTCGAAGATGCGCGTTTAAGAGAGGCCATTAACAGAACAGATACAGAAAATTCAGGTTGTTTACAAGAATGGTGCGAATAAACATGCTGATGAAAAGAGCTAAAATAATTCATAAAACAGAATAAATAAGCAATACCCAATTGGAATGGATATTCCTGACGAAGATTTAATTCACTTCTGGACAATTCTAAACAAATACGCTGTCCAATATTTATGGTTGGAGGTTTTGCTGTTAACCTTCATGGATATTCACGTGCTACTAACTAATGATGTAGATTTATATTTGAAAGATGATATGTTAAACAGGCAAAGTCTTGCCAAAGCTTTTTCTGAATTAGGTCATGCTGATAGCTCATTTGATCGGTTACAGTTTGTACCAGCAGGGTGGACCAATTTTTACATTGGGCCAGGTGTTCAACCAGATATTATGACATCACTCTAAGGCGCAGAAGATATTATTTCAGCAAGCATTCACGCCTGACGATTCATGTCTCACGACTGTATCATTGTCTCATCTATAAAAGTTCCATTTGTTGAAAACTGCGCCTGCCAGCGTTGGGGACCGATAAAAAACTTCACTTTATAGGTATTGCCATGTTCTAATTCCCATTCAGTTTGCCCGGAAGCAGTTGGATATCTTATTTTGTACCCAGCAAGTACCGCAGATGGAACTTGGGAGACAGAGATGTGATCCTCAGCGCTGCTGCCGTTACTTTTGCTGCAGGAAAGCACAGCTATGGCAAACAGGATTGCCAGGAGGAGTTTTTTCATTTTTTTGAGTAGTTCTTTGCAGATTATACGAAGAAAAAAGGCTGGCCGTTGCCCCCGAAAAATCAGCTGTCTTTTTTCTGATCGTTTTCGGTTTTTAATCTCTGCCTCCTTATCTTTGCGCCAAATTTAGGACCCAGCATGATGTCAAATCGCCTCAAGTCTTTATTGGTAGCGGCTTTCAGCTTTTTTTTACTGTGTATTTCCAACCATTCATTTTCTCAGTCAGACACATTAAAAAAAGAAGAAAAAAAGGGATTTAATGCCAAAGAAATCATTTTTGGCCACGTTTTGAATAATCATGATTTCCACCTGCTTGACTTTGTTGGTGACAATGGCGAAAAACACCCCATTTCTATACCACTTCCGGTAATTCTTTATTCAAAACAAAGAGGTTTGGCCGTTTTCATGTCGTCTAAATTCCATCATGGCGAAGAGAATTACGATAACTACATGATGCTCACAGAAGAAAAGATTGAGGCCCTCCATCTCGACCCTGTAAAATACAATGCCCAGGATATATTGGCGCTAACAAATGAGGGTGCCATTGACGAATCAGTAAGAATTTATGACGTTTCCCTTACCCGCAATGTGGTTCAGATGATAATTGCACTTGCACTATTTACATGGATAATGCTGAGAATTGCGAACAAGTATACATCAGGGCTTGGCGTTACTTCAGCACCTAAAGGATCCCAGGGTTTGCTTGAACCCGTTATTATTTTTGTACGCGACGAAGTGGCCAAACCTAACCTTGGTAAGAAGCAAGATCGGTACCTCCCTTTTCTATTAACAGTTTTCTTTTTTATATTGATAAACAACCTTTTTGGACTGATACCAGGATCTGCCAATGTTACCGGCAACATTGCTTTTACGGCTGTATTGGGTATCATTTCTTTTATTGTAATCCTGGTTAGCACCAATAGTCATTACT
>JBDUAY010000165.1:0-11147 GCA_040004415.1 Bacteroidota bacterium
ATAGATTACCATTGCCACTTGCCGCAGCAACAGATTGCAGAAGATAAACAGTTTGAAAATATTACGCAGGCATGGTTGTACGGAGATCATTATAAATGGCGTGCCATGCGCACCAACGGTGCAGAGGAGGCGTACTGCACCGGCGATAAGAACGATTATGAAAAATTTGCCCAATGGGCTGCTACGGTTCCATATACATTGCGTAACCCGTTATATCACTGGACACATCTTGAATTGAAACGTTATTTTGATGTACAGGAAGTTTTGAATCCCCGGTCAGCAAAGAAAATTTATGATCATTGCTCTGCGATGATGCAAACGAAAGAATACAGCGTACGCAGTCTGTTACGCAAAATGAATGTATCCACTGTCTGCACAACTGATGATCCGCTTGACTCCTTAGAATATCATTTGCAATTGAAAACAGAGGGCTTTGAAATACCTGTATTGCCTGCTTTCAGACCAGATAATGCGATGAACGTGGATGACCCGGTTCGATTTAATGCGTATATAAAGAAACTGGAGAGCGTAACAAATGTATCCATTTCTAATTTCAATGATTACCTGTTTGCGCTTGAAAACAGGCATGACTTTTTTGCGTTGGCAGGTTGTTGTGTATCAGATCACGGGCTGGAAGAATTGTATGCAGAGGAATTTACAGGTTCTGAAGTAGAAACAATTTTTGATAAGGTCCATTCGGGCAAAGCATTGAATGATATAGAGCGCCGCAAATTTAAATCTGCCATGTTGGTGCATTTTGCAGAATGGGATTGGGAAAAAGGCTGGGTGCAGCAGTATCATCTCGGTGCACTCCGCAATAATAATACAAGGATGCTAAAACAGCTTGGCCCGGATACGGGATGGGATTCCATTGGTGATTATTCGCAGGGCAGGCCTTTGGCAAAATTTTTAAACCGGCTGGATACAGACGACAAACTGGCAAAGACCATCATTTATAATTTAAATCCTTCAGATAATGCCCTGATGGCTTCCATGATTGGTAACTTCAATGATGGTTCAGTACCCGGTAAAATACAATTTGGATCAGGCTGGTGGTTTATGGATCAAAAAGATGGTATGGTTCAGCAAATGAATGCCCTTTCTAATATGGGGTTAATCAGCCGTTTTGTTGGAATGCTGACTGATTCAAGAAGTTTTCTTTCTTTTCCACGGCATGAATATTTCAGGCGCATCTTATGTGATTTATTTGGTGATGAAATTGAAAAAGGTGAATTGCCCAATGATATTGAATGGGTGGGTGCTATTATCAAAGACATTTGCTATAATAATGCAAAACAATATTTTAATTTTCAGCCGGCTACATCGCTTGCAGGGGTAGCTTAATCATTCAAACTATAAAATGGACTTGTTTAATCTTTCGGGAAAAACAGCGTTGGTAACAGGATGTACAAAAGGCATCGGAAGAGCAATGGCGGTAGGGTTGGCAGAAGCAGGCGCCGATATTATTGGTGTGTCTGGTTCGCTTGCATTGCAGAACAGCGAAGTGGAGCAGGCGGTAATGGCCAGGGGAAGCAAATTCAAAGCCTACCAGGCAGATTTTGGGGACCGGGATAAACTATATGCCTTTATAAAAAAAGTGAATGATGAAAATCCGGTAATTGATATTTTAATAAATAACGCAGGCACCATAATGCGCATGCCTGCGGCGGAGCATCCGGATGAATACTGGGATAAGGTTTTATCCATTAATCTTGATGCGCCCTTTATTCTTGCCAGGGAACTGGGCAAACAGATGATTGCGCGCGGAAGCGGTAAAATTATTTTTACCTGTTCCTTATTAAGTTTCCAGGGAGGTATCAATGTACCGGGTTACGCAGCCAGCAAAGGGGCATTAAGTAGCCTGGTAAAAGCATTGGCAAATGAGTGGGCCTGTAAAGGTGTTAATGTAAATGGCATCGCGCCGGGTTATATTGCTACTGATAATACCGAAGCGTTACGAAATGACGAAGAAAGAAGTAAGTCGATTTTGAGTCGTATACCAGCCAACCGCTGGGGGCAACCAGATGATTTTAAAGGCGCAACTGTTTTTCTTTCCAGCAATGCTGCCGATTATGTGCATGGAACTATATTGGTAGTTGATGGTGGATGGATGGGAAGATAGGGGCCGGGCCCGCTTTTATGGCCGGTGAAATACCCACCATGGATATAATGATGTGTGTTTGCCGTTCAATAAACTAAAACGTTTGAGTATATTATACACCGGGGACAGCGCAATTACAGTATGTTTATCGCTAAGACTTCGTCTTTATCACAGGTTTTAAAATAAATGAATTTTAATAATGGAAATACGATTTCAGAATAGCCCGGCAGAAACCAGCCAGATGAACACACATCAATTGCGTACAAATTTTTTAGTGGAAGGATTAATGCAACCTGGTAATATTAAACTGGTATATTCTCATTACGACCGGATGATTGTTGGCGGTGTTGTACCGGCATCAAAATCGGTAAATCTTCCCAATGAAGGGGAATTGAAAGCTTCTTATTTCCTGGAAAGACGTGAACTCGGCATTATTAATGTTGGCGGAAAAGGAACGGTTGCGGCCGATGGTACAAATTACGAAATTGATAAATTGGAATGTGTCTACCTCGGTAAGGGAACAAAAGATGTAAATTTCAGCAGCAGTGATGAAAAAAATCCAGCTTGCTTTTATCTTTTATCAACCCCGGCACATCATACATATCCCAACGCAAGAATGACTAAACAGGATGTTGCACCACTGCTGCTGGGCGAGATAAAAACGTCGAACAAAAGGTCTTTGTACAAATACATTCACAATGATGGCATACAAAGTTGTCAGCTTGTGATGGGTTTAACCGTGCTGGAAGAAGGAAATGTATGGAACTCCGTTCCGCCGCATACCCATACCAGGAGAATGGAAGCATATTTTTATTTTGATGTAGCGGATGAACAGCGGGTGATGCATTTTATGGGTGAGCCGCAGCAAACCCGGCATATTGTTATAGCTAACCGCGAAGCCGTTATATCGCCCCCCTGGAGTATGCATTTTGGATGTGGAACTGCCAACTATGGTTTCATTTGGGGAATGGCCGGAGAGAATAAAGAATTTACAGATATGGATGCAGTGGCAATAAAAGAAATTAAATAAGGTGAAAGGAAAAGGGTAGGGGGTGCAAGGCCTTTACGCGATTTTCTTCCTTACATCTAATACCCCAAACCTTAAGCCCTAAACCTTTACCATTAACAATAAATAAAAGAAACAATGTCAAAAAAAGTTGTAACGCTGGGAGAAGTTATGCTGCGCTTATCAACCCCCGATTTTAAACGTTTTGTACAGGCTGATACATTTGATGTCACCTACGGCGGTGGAGAAGCAAATGTTGCAGCAGCACTTTGCAATTATGGTTTAAACGGAACATTCGTTACTAAAGTTCCTAATAATGCAATCGGGCAGAGCGCTATCAATCATTTACGCCGTTATGGCGTAGATACTCAATTTATAGCGAGGGGCGGGGATCGTCTTGGTATCTATTTTTTAGAAACGGGTGCGTCTATGCGCGCTTCGCAGGTGATATACGACCGGGCCGGCGCTTCCATTGCAGATGTTGACATCAGCGAATTTGATTTCGATAAAATTTTAGACGGCGCGAGCTGGTTTCATACAACGGGAATTACGCCCGCATTGAGTGATAAAGCTGCTGCATTGACCGAAGCCGCATTAAAAGCAGCGAAGGCAAAAGGCATTACAACCAGCATAGATTTAAACTATCGCAAAAAATTATGGAGCAAAGAAAAAGCGCGTGAAGTAATGACGAAGCTTTGCAAATATGTAGATGTTTGCATTGGCAATGAAGAAGATGCTGATACAACACTCGGCTTCAAAGCAAAAGATACGGATGTTACAAAAGGAGAGTTAAACCTGGATGGTTTCAAAGATGTGTTCAGGCAAATGAAAGAAAAATTCGGATTTAAATTTATAGCTTCATCGCTGCGTGAGAGTCATAGTGCGAGCGACAATGGCTGGAGTGCACTCGTATACGATGGCAACGATTTTTATCATACAAAAAAATATGAAGTACGCATTGTAGACCGTGTGGGCAGTGGTGATTCTTTTGCCAGCGGACTTATTTACGGCCTTGTAACTGGCATGCCAATGCCGGAAGCGGCAGAGTTTGGTGTGGCCGCATCCGCTATTAAACATACTATACCGGGAGATTTAAATCATGCAACATTAAGTGATGTAAAAGATTTAATGAAAGGTGACGGAAGTGGAAGGGTGCAGAGATGATTTTTGGGCCGTACATTTGAACAAATGGCATCATCGTTGCCCGCCCGGATGACGCGGGTCGGACGGGCGTCGCACACTTGTGCTATACGACATTGGTGGGCGCCTTAATTATTGCTGAGCAGTCACAGTAAATTCAAAAAAAATTTTATCCCACAATAATGATAATAGACACAATAGCAAATGCCCGTAAATATTTCAGCGTACATCCATTGTTTCAAAAAGCGTTTGAATACATCGGCAAAACAGATTTGAATAGTATTGAAATGGGGAAATATGAAATTGATGGTGAAAACCTGAAAGCCGTATTTTCAAACAAAAAAGGAATGTCAGCAGATGCGTCGGTTGCAAAATTTGAATGTCACAATAAGCATATCGATATCCAGCTTTGTATTGATGGCGTGGAAACATTTGGTTGGAAGCCAAGAGAAAAATGCCTTGTACCCAATGGAGATTATAATGAAACAAAAGATACACAGTTGTACACAGATACACCTGATATGTATTTTCAATTGACCAACAAACAATTTGCTATTTTATTTCCGGAAGATGTACATGCGCCGATGATTGGAACCGATGAAATAAAAAAAGTAGTCATCAAAGTGAAGTTAGAAATTGGTCATTGGGTTTGATTATCTTTCTCCCTGGCCCGGGTTTGACGGGCGGGAACAACGAATAAAATGAATAACAAGCATATGAGCAACATAAAACAATCAACCGACAGCATTATAGGACAGGGCATGCTGCCGCTTTATTTTAATGCTGATGAAACAGTGAGCGTTGAAGTATTAAGGGCGATTTACCGGGCAGGTGTAAAAGCAGTAGAATACACGAACAGGGGCGAAGCAGCCTTTGTGAATTTTAAAAAATTAATTGAAATACGCAATGCGGAAATGCCAGGATTACTACTCGGCATCGGAACAATAAAAAATCTTGTAACTGCACAAAAATATATTGATGCGGGAGCAGATTTTTTGGTAAGCCCGGGCTTTGTAAAGGAAGTAGCTGACCTGGCCAATAGCCAAAATATTTTTTATGCACCTGGATGTATGACGCCAACAGAAATTATTGCAGCTGAAAACAGTGGCATAAAATTCATCAAACTTTTTCCGGGCAATATGCTGGGCCCGGAATACCTCAGCAGCATCAAAGACATATTTCCTTCTTTATTATTTATGCCCACTGGCGGCGTAGATACCACCAAAGAAAATATTGCCGGGTGGTTTAAGGCCGGTGTATGTGCGGTTGGCATGGGCAGCAAACTTATCAGCAAAAAATTAATGGAACAAAAGGATTACGCCACTATTGAAACTGAAACAAAAAAAGTAATGGAAACGATTAACCAGGTAAAAGCCGGCGTTTAATTTACTTATTTTTAATTATCGTTTTTCATTCAAAATTATCAGCCGGGTTCAGTTATTTTAAACAAGCCATCATGAATCAATCAACGATTGGAAAATACCGCTGGACAATCTGCGCCCTGTTATTTGTTGCAACTACCGTAAATTATTTAGACAGGCAGGTATTGAGTCTTTTGGAACCTTTCCTGGCTGACAAATTTCATTGGACCAACACAGACTACGCAAATATTACCGCCGTTTTTCAATTTGTCTATGCCTTTTCAATGCTGTTTGCCGGGCGGGTAATTGATAAACTGGGAACAAAAAAAGGTTATTCTCTTGCTATTGTAATCTGGTCTTTGGGCGCCATCGTGCATGCACTGGCCATCCCCATTGGTGAGGGCATTTCCACTGTTTTGGGATGGGTGGGTATTACTGCTTTTTCCGTTTCTGTGCTGGGTTTTATGTTTTCGCGGTCCGTCCTTGCTTTTGGAGAATCAGGTAATTTTCCTTCTGCTATTAAAGCGACCGCTGAATATTTTCCAAAAAAAGAGCGATCACTTGCAACCGGAATATTTAATTCAGGAACCAATATTGGCGCTATCCTAGCGCCACTAACCGTTCCATGGATTAGGGTAAACTGGGGTTGGGAGACCGCGTTCGTTATCATAGGTGTTATTGGGATTTTGTGGTTGATTCTCTGGCTGTATTTTTATGAAAGACCCGAGAAACAGAAACGGCTTTCCGCAGAAGAATATGAATATATAAATGGAGGAGAGGAAGAAAAAGATGAAAATACGAGTACGGAAAAAATATCCTGGTTTAAATTATTGGGATATAGACAAACCTGGTCCTTTACAATTGGCAAACTATTAACCGACGGCGTTTGGTGGTTTTTTCTATTCTGGTTGCCTGCATACATGAAAGCGCAATATGGAATGGTGGACAAAGCAATTGTAGTACCGCTGGCAGTATTGTATACATTGTCAATGATCGGAAGTATTTTTGGAGGATGGTTGCCTGTGCATTTTATTAAAAAAGGGTATAAAGCATACGATGGAAGAATGAAAGCAATGTTATTAATTGCGCTTTTCCCGCTCGTTGTTTTAGCAGCGCAGCCATTTGGATATATTAGTTTTTGGGTACCTGTTCTTTTAATCGGTATAGGAACATCTGCCCACCAGGCCTGGTCTGCCAATATCTTCACAACGGTTTCTGATATGTTTCCCAAAAAAGCTGTTGGGTCAGTGGTTGGTATTGGAGGAATGGCCGGTGGACTGGGAGGCGTGTTTATGTCAAAACTTGGTGGTTCGTTATTCGATCATTACAAGTCGCTGGGTCATATAGAAACTGGCTATACAATCATGTTTGCTATTTGCGCAGTGTCTTACCTGATAGCGTGGGTGATAATGAAAGCACTGGTTCCAAAATACAAGCCCATTACTGATTTATAATATTGCTGTAACCTGCTTTTATGCAATAGCACTGCTGTAAGGGAAACTAAAACCAAACACACTTCCTTCGCCGGGTACACTGCTTACTTCAATATGGCCGCCCTGGGCCTCTATAAACTCTTTTGAAATGGCAAGTCCTAAACCTGTTCCTGTACGGTCATGCGTACCCGGTACCTTAAAATAGCGGTCAAATATCCTCGGCAGGTATTTTTCGTCTATCCCTTTTCCATAGTCTTTTACGGTAAATATTACTTGGTTATTTTTCGAATATACGGCAACTTCAATAGCAGAAGCTTCAGATGAATATTTAATGGCATTCGTTAAAAAGTTAATCAGTACCCACGATGTTTTTTCGGCGTCAGCCTGTATGCCCGGCAATTCATCCTGTACTGTTACTTTGAGGTGTATGTTTTTTTGTTGCGCCTGCGAAGTGACTGCCTGCAAAGCCTGGTCAATAATAAAAGATGGAAGCGTATGCTGTAATTTCAATTGAATATTACCCGTTTCTACCTGCGACATATTCAACAGTTCACCAGTTATCTTTAACAATCTGTCTGCATCATCCCCAATGCTTTTAATTAACTCCTGTTGTTCAGTGTTTAATTCACCCACCCGGTTATCGGTGAGCAGCTGAGCACTCATTTTAATAGAAGAAATGGGTGTTTTTAATTCATGTGATACCGTTGCTATAAAATTCGTCTTCGCTTCATTCAGTTCATGAAACGGGGTAATATTGCGCAGCACTATTACCTTGCCGATTACTGCATTGTTATTGGTTACATTCAGCACGTCTTTATTGAAATAGCTTTCCTTATTATCAGCATAAATTTTTAATTCCTTTTTTGATTCTTCTTGCAACAGGGTGCGCATCAGATCATTTTTTAACGCTACATCTGCCGCATATTTGCCTGTAATCTCCGCTTCTTTTATGCCCAGTAATTTCTCCGATACCACATTCAGGAACAAAATATTATTTTTCTCATCGAGCCCTATAATACCATCTTTCATTTGATTGATAATGGTCTCTATCCGGCTTTTTTCAAATTTTATTTTGGCCAGGTTACTGTGTTCGTACTCATCTAATTTCTCCGCCATTGTATTAAACGTATTGGCAAGATCTCCAAACTCATCTTCCTGCTGGAGGTAAATCCGCTTCTTGTAATTTTTATTGGCAATTTCACTGATGCCTTCTGATAATTTAGCGATGGGTCCTGAAATGATGCCGGGCAGGTTATAGACAAACGTAAGTGTAATCAGGATAAGCACCGTAAAAATAACAGTGAGCCATAACCTTGCATCCGCTGCGGTTTTAGTAGCGGTGGTATTTTTTCTAAGAATGGCATCCTGGTTTAAATCGTTTATCAGTTGAATAGACTGACGCAATTGCGGGTAATTACTGGGGTCAGCGGGGTTGGCAATTAATTCAGTAAAATTTTTCCGTAGTTCACGTGTAGCATCCTGCTCGCCGGGTTCCGTAATATTAGCTTCCTGCTTTAACAGGTTGTTTTCAAATTCTTTTGAGGCACCGGTTTTTGCAGGAATTTCTTCCAGCGCCTTTAGCATGTTGTTGCAATATACCAGCGACTCATGATTATTTTTCAGTACTTTTTCTGCATCGTTTCCCAGGCGGTTAATATAATAAATGCTGAGTATGCCAAAACTGAGTATCACAATAAATAAGAACCCAAGTCCAAATGATAATTTTGCTTTTAATTTCATTCCCATATTATGATAGTATTACTACGTCAATATCGGCTTCAGATAGTTTATTCAGCAGCTGGTTAAACACCGCTGTATTCAAAATTACGCGAAACAGGCTAAGATGAGGTTTGCCGATACAGATGGTACTTATTTGTTTTTGTTCTGTTATTTCAAAAATGCCTTTGGCGATATTGGTACTTTTTATTTTTATTACTTCCGCCCCCAATTCCGTCGCCAGTTTAAAATTATTAATAAGATGGCGTTGTGCCGCCAAACCTATTTTGTCGCCATCTTCTTTAGGTGTTTGTACATAGAGCAGCCACCATTTACTATGGTAGTAATTAGCCAGCCGGGCGGTTTTACGTATAACGTTTTTAGCTGTTTTTTCATTGCTGCCAATGCATGCCATGAAACGTTCGTGCCGCAGGGAAACATTGCGCGGCACTTCTGTTTCTACCTTTCTTTCTACCTGGCTCGCTACTTCTTTCAGTGCCAGTTCGCGCAACTGAAGAATCCTGTCTGCCTGGAAAAAATTTTGTAAGGCACGTTCAATTTTATCAGGGGTATAAATTTTCCCCTCCTTCAAACGGGTAACCAGTTCATCGGCTGTTAAGTCGATGTTTACAACCTCATCAGCCTGCGCCAATACACTGTCGGGAATCCTTTCTGCTACATCTATACCAGTAATTTCTTTTACTTCTGTGTTCAGGCTTTCAATATGCTGTATATTTACGGCGCTGATAACATTAATGCCAGCGTCCAGTATATCCATTACATCCTGCCAGCGTTTTTCATTTTGGCTGCCTTCAATATTAGTATGCGCCAGTTCATCTACTATCACCACTTCCGGGTGCAGGTTAAGTACAGCCTGTACATCTAACTCTTCAAGTTCTTTTCCTTTATAAAATAATTTCCGCCGCGGAATTACCGGCAATCCATCCAATAAAGCATGTGTTTCTGCACGGTGATGTGTTTCTATATATCCAATCTTTACATCAACACCATTTCGCAACAGGGATTGTGCTTCCTGCAGCATACGGTAAGTCTTGCCCACACCGGCACTCATACCAATGTAAATTTTAAATTTTCCCCGCCTGCTTTTGCGGATAAGGTCTAAAAATTGTTCTGCATTTTTTTCCTGTTCTGGCATACTTTAAAACTTATAGCAACGGAATCGCATGTAAAGTTATTATTATCAGTTATACTGTTCTTCGCATAAAAGGGCGCTGTTAAAAATGATAGGTTGCCGCAAGTATAAAACTACCTGTTGATTTTGTTGTTTCAGTTGCAGATTTATAAAAAGCGTAATTGCCTGCATTGTCCAACCGGAACTCGGGAATAATGGTAAGGTTATCAATTTTAAAATTGGCTGAAAGCGTTGGGGCGAAAACATGTTGTAATCCCAGGTATTCATCTTCGTCACCAATATATTCACCCCTTAATGTGATACCGAACCAATTTACCGGATCAATATTGATGTATAAAGCCGCTCCCCACCATTTATAAGAAGCAAAGTTACCGGTACTGTCTGAATCTAACTTCACGGATTGCACGGTAGCATTAAAGCCCAAACTGAATTTGGACGAAATAGCATAGGTAGCCACCAAATCAGGCTGTACTACTTTTTTATATTTTGATTGTTTACCTGCTACAAAGTTCAGGTATGCTTTGAATTTATCATCTTTCGACCCGGTAGAAAATTGTGCGATAAATGATTTTGGCATAGCCGGCGCAGTTCTGTAATCGGTAGGATTAGAAATTCCCACCATAAAAGCACTTTTTCCGCCAAGGCTTATATCTGCCTTCAAACCAGTATGAGAAAACGGCCCATTGGTAAACATATAGCTCACGCTGTAATTCCGGTTGAGATAAGCATCCAGCACTTCATAACCCACATGTGTAGCCCAGGTTCCCAATGTAAATTTTATTGCCGCAGCAGGAGCATAGGTAACATACAATTGCTTTAAAGCAAATCTTGTACTGGCATCATTGTAGGCAAATTCTTCTGCTCTTTTGCCAAAGCCCAAATCAATGGTTGCACTCACCTTTCCAAAGCTATGATCTGCCCTGATAGAAGCCATCCCCAACTCAAATGAATTGCTGGAATGGGTAAAACTGGTGAAGCTGTTGAAAGGATAATCTTTTGGGTTATTAAAATTGTAACGGTAATAAGCGTCCACTGATCCAGTGATAGTAACAGGCAGCGAAGTTTTTTTTGTTGAATCACTTTCCTGGGAAAATACAACCTGGCTAATCAGCAGGGGCACGAGTAATATCAGAATATTTTTCATCGTCTTTCATTATACGTTTATTTCAATTTATCTAATTCAATATTTAGTTGCAAAATGTTTATTTTTTCTGTTCCTAATAAACCGAGTAATGGT
>JBDUAY010000575.1:0-3304 GCA_040004415.1 Bacteroidota bacterium
TCGCCGGCAAACTTGATACCCTTACCCTTGTACGGTTCAGGCTTACGCAGGCTGCGGATTTTAGCGGCTACTGCACCCACCAGTTGTTTGTCTGCACCTTCCAGTGTTATAGTAGGGTTCTGACCTTTTTCCTGGGCAGTAACCACTTTTATTTCTTTCGGAATTTCAAATATGATGTTGTGAGAATAACCCAGGGCAAGATCAAGTATATTACCCTGGTTGGCGGCTTTATAACCTACCCCAACAAGCTCCATATTCTTCTTATATCCATCAGTTACACCTTTAACCATGTTATTAATCAGCGAGCGGTATAAGCCATGTAATGCTTTGTGACGAATCTGATCAGTAGGGCGACCAAGTTCAACTTCGCTGCCTTTTACTTCTACTTTAATATCCCTGTCAATATTCTGTTTCAGTTCGCCCCTTGGACCTTTTACGGTAACAACGTTATCAGTACCTACTGTAACAGTTACTCCGGCTGGAACAACTACCGGCTTTTTACCTATTCGACTCATATACTTTACAATTTGAAAATGAAATAATTAAAATTCGTGCTGCAGTGTTCAGCTCCGTATAGAAAGAGCTTAATTATCACACAACATGTATATTTTTAATAAATGTAGCAAAGCACTTCACCACCTACATTCTGAACTTTTGCTTCTTTGTCGGTCATTACTCCTTTTGAAGTAGACAATATAGCCACGCCCAAACCATTCTTCACACGCTTGAAATCAGCAGGCTTTGAATAAGTACGCAAACCCGGACGGCTTACCCTTTCCAGCGCCTTAATAGCAGGTTCCTTTGTTGTAAGGTCATACTTCAACGCAATCTTTATTACACCTTGTTTGCTATCGTCTTCGAATTTGTATTTAAGAATATATCCTTTTTCATACAAAATTTCGGTCATGCGCTTTTTCAGGTTAGAAGCCGGAATTTCAACAATACGGTGATTAGCCATTTGTGCGTTACGGATTCTCGTTAAAAAATCTGCGATAGGATCAGTTACCATTGTTTATCTGTAATTGATAGTTTAAAAAATTATTTACAATGCGATATCCTATGATATCAATTTTCGTCCCGGCTGTTTACCAGGACATCAGTTTACCAACTTGCTTTTCTTACGCCCGGTATTTTACCATTCAATGCCATGTCACGGAACGATACACGGCTAAGTCCAAAGTAACGGATATACCCTCTTGGGCGGCCCGTTAACTGGCAACGGTTTTTTAAACGTACAGGCGAAGCGTTTTTTGGTAAAGCATCCAGGCCTTTATAATCACCGGCTGTTTTCAATGCTGCTCTTTTTTCAGCATACTGGGCAACCAATGCTTCCCTCTTTTTCTGCCTGGCTATTACTGATGTTTTTGCCATTTTTTAGTATTTAGTATTTAGATTTTTAGTATTCAGACTTCAGCGCTTTTGCCTCGTCTAACTACTTAGTACTATTATCTTGTTTTTTACTCAACTTCTTTTTTTGCGTTCTTGAACGGCATACCCAGTTCTTTCAACAATTCATATGCTTCTTCATTGGTATCCGCAGTTGTAACAAATGTGATATCCATACCGGTTATCTTGTTCACTTTGTCAATATCAATCTCCGGGAAAATAATTTGTTCTGTAATACCCAAAGTATAATTACCGCGGCCATCAAATGATTTTTCATTGATTCCTTTAAAATCACGTACCCGTGGCAATGCAGTAGAGATAAACCTGTCAAGAAACTCATACATCTTTTCGCCGCGCAGTGTTACCCTTGTACCGATTGGCATGTTCTTACGCAGTTTAAAATTGGAGATATCTTTTTTACTCATGGTAGAAACTGCTTTCTGACCAGTTATCTGCGTCATTTCATCCAGTGCAATATCAATCAGCTTCTTATCATTTACAGCACCATTTACACCACGGTTCAAACAGATCTTTTCCAGCCTGGGAACCTGCATAACGCTTTTATAATTGAAACGCTTTTGCAAAGCGGGTACAACATTTTTTTTGTACTTATCAGCCAGACGTGCGGAATATTTTGTTGTGCTCATTTTATTTAGCTTTTAGCTATCAGCGGTTAGCTTTTAGCTTGTTTAACTTTATTTTATATGCTGCCAATAACTAACAGCTAACGGCTTTCTTACTATTTTATAACCTCACCGGATTTTTTTGATATGCGAACCAATTTCCCCGTTTCCCTGCTGCGCTTCACTTTTGTACCAACACCTTTCTTTGCATCCCATAACATCACATTGCTAATATGAATTTTCGCCTCTTTTTTCAAGATACCACCCTTCGTATTCTGTGCAGAAGGTTTTGTATGTTTGGTAATAATATTAGCACCTTCTACCAGCAATTTGCTTTCTTCAGGATATAGCTCCAACACTTTGCGGGGTTTAGTAACGTCTTTATCGTCACCGGTAATAATTACTACCGAATCCCCTTTCTTAATATTGAACTTTGGTTTAAATCTGTTACTCATTTTATTTTAGCTTTTAGCTACTAGCTGTTAGCTGTTAGCCTGTTAAACTTATTTGTCAATTTCTGCTAATAGTTATGACTATCAGCTAATGGCTTTCCTACAATACTTCCGGGGCCAATGAAATAATTTTCATGTATCCTTTATCACGCAATTCCCTGGCAACGGGTCCAAAAATACGTGTGCCACGGGGCTCATCAGCAGGATTCAGCAATACAACCGCATTGTCATCAAACCTAATATAAGAACCATCTTTACGACGTAATTTCTTTTTGGTACGAACGATAACAGCTTTGGTAACGGTACCTTTCTTAATACCACCCTGTGGCAATGCATCTTTTAC
Organism: Bacteroidota bacterium; assembly: GCA_040004415.1. Classification (GTDB taxonomy): domain Bacteria; phylum Bacteroidota; class Bacteroidia; order Chitinophagales; family Chitinophagaceae; genus JACMLD01. Next base: position 2,805 of record JBDUAY010000575.1, read on the forward strand.
AGTTACTACAATTTTATCGCCGATGCCCGCATAATCCTGTCCGCTGTTACCAAGAACGCGTATACACAGTACCTCTTTGGCACCGCTGTTATCAGCTACGTTCAATCTGCTTTCCTGCTGAATCATTTTATTTAGCTTTTAGCTTTTAGCTGTTAGCTGTCGGCCAGCTTCCAGAAAAAAAATTATCGATATTATTGATTGACTATCTCCCTAACCACAGCTAAAAGCCAATGGCTAACGGCTAATAGCTTATTTCACTTTCTCTACCACTTCTACCAGTCTCCAGCGCTTTGTTTTGCTGAGCGGACGGGTTTCCATTATTTTCACAGTATCACCGATACTGCATTCACTTTTTTCATCGTGCGCGTGAAACTTGGTAGTCTTCTTAACGAATTTACCGTAAATAGGGTGTTTTACTTTTCTTTCCACGGCAACAGTGACTGTTTTAGTCATTTTATTGCTGGTTACAACACCTATTCTTGTTTTGCGCAAATTTCTTT
>JBDUAY010000576.1:0-3285 GCA_040004415.1 Bacteroidota bacterium
CCGCCAATTGCATTTTCCGGATATTCATTGTATTTTGTCAGCCCTATGGAAACCCGGCTATTGAAAATATCTTACAGGATTTTTGACGTGGAAAACGTAAAAGCTTATTTTGATTATCTCCGTGTACAATCCGTTTATATTCATGCCGCGGCAAAAAGGATTATTTTTTTCATGCTGGTGGCACAATTGATTTCCACTGCAACACAAGCGCAAACTTCCCACTCTCACAAAAAAGAAGATTTTGATGTGCACGAATTTGACCAACAAACAATCAGCATTTCATCACCTGGTGACATATTGCATCTCAACAACATCTCTGGCATACAAGTCATCGACGCAAGATCAGATATTTCAAATATTGGTTTAATGCAAAAAAGAATTGTAGAGCCCTTTTTAAGCGTATTGAATAATTCTACCAGGAACCAGAGTGAACAAAGAATTAATAAGGTGCCCACTTTCATTACGCTTACCAATGGGCTGCAACCTGAAGCAAAAGAATTTGCAACTACGGCGATAAAGTTTTCACATGATAATTCATTGCCACGTATTTTAATGGTGATAAAAAAATTATGGTTGTCAGATGAATTGAATCTTGATGATAACAGACATGCTGCAAATAGGTTTTTGGGTCCTGCAAGCAAAGATGTATGGACAAGCGGCATTGAGATCAAAGTGGAATTTTACCTGGATTACCGGGGTGATTATTATGCGATGTACCGCTACGACAGCGTTATCACGGAAGCGATGACAACTTCTGAATACGCTTCACAATTTGTCGCAAAGGCATTGCGGTTGTCCATGGAAAGACTGCCTGAGATGGATGCTAAAATCACTGTGATTATGGAAAAAAGAAAATTCAACATGCAGGAAATTAGCTTCCACAACGAGAATGATTTTAACATACCCGCGTTAAGAGATGCAGTACTTCGCCCAGGCGTTTATATGACCTTTGAAGATTTTAAAAAGAACGATCCTGCACAAACACATTTTGAGATAAGAAAAGATAAATTAACAGACATCCTTTATATTAAGCAGCCAGACGGAAAAGAATCTGTTACCCGTGACATTTGGGGTTATTGCAATGGTAAGAATGCCTATATAAAAGCCGGAGATAATTTTTTTCTTTTACAGCGTAAAGAAAATGCATTTTATATTTTTGGTGCAAAGACTATAAAGCGTACTGACTATAATAACCCGGGGGCTGGCTCTTATTACGCGGGTAGCAGTGTTACGGTACCATATTATTATACCAGTTCCAGAACAGCCATACAACTTGAGCCTTTTCAGCTCGACTGGAGTACGGGAAAACTCTACTAAGAAAGGTATGAGGTATACGGAAGAATGCTGTAACTAAAGATTGTCAGCCCTGCACCATTCCTCACGCCTCTATTTCACTCAATTCCAGCCAGCGCAATTCTTTTTCATCCAGCAATTGTGATACTTCGCCAATACGCTGTGAAAGTTTTTGCAATTCTTCAAAAGGCGTTGTGCCGCCGTTTAACTTTTCAGTAACCGTTTCTTTTTCTTTTGTCAGGTCTGCCATTTCTTTTTCCAGCAATTCCAGCTCACGCTTTTCCTTAAATGACAATTTCTTTTTTTCGCCTGCAAGAGCTGGCTGGGGGGCAGCAATTTTTTCTTCTTTTTCCGACATTTGCGTACCCGCATCTGTCAATTTTTCATCGTCTTTTAATGCAAGGCGGTACTGGGAATAGTTTCCGGGAAAATCACGGATATCTCCATCTCCCTGGAAAACAAATAAATGATCTACAAGCCTGTCCATAAAATACCGATCGTGCGATACAATAATGATACAGCCCTGGTAATCGCTTAAGAAATTTTCCAGGACGCCCAGTGTTTGCAGATCAAGATCGTTGGTTGGTTCATCCAGTATTAAAAAATTTGGATTCCTGAATAGTATTGATAGCAAATGCAACCTTCTTTTTTCTCCCCCACTCAGTCTTGAAACGTAGGTGTATTGCTGATCGGGCGAGAATAAAAATAGTTGTAAAAATTGTGCGGCACTCAGTGAGCTTCCATCGGCCAGTGGAAAATGTTCAGCAATATCTTTTACAAATTCAATAACCCGTTTGTCTTCTTTTATTTCTAATCCCTGCTGTGCATAGTTGCCAAACACAACTGTATCGCCAATATTAATCTTCCCGCTGTCCGGTGGTTCCAGTCCCTGCAGTATATTTAAAAATGTAGACTTGCCAGCACCATTTTTTCCTACTACGCCAATACGGTCACCTTTTTTAAAAGTGTAATCAAAGCCACGAAGAATGATTTTATCGCCATAACTTTTATACACTTTTTTTAACTCAGCCACTTTACCACCCAGGCGCGTCATTTTTACCTGCAATTGCACACGCTCATCTTCAATTTTTTGTTTTGCTTTTGCTTCTACCACATAAAAATTATCCTGCCGGCTTTTACTTTTTGTAGTTCTGGCCTTGGGTTGTTTGCGCATCCATTCCAGTTCCTTGCGAAACTGATTTTTCGCTTTATCGATGCTGGCAGACTCGCTCTCCATGCGCGCCGCTTTTTTCTCCATAAAATTTTCGTAGTCACCTTTGTAGACATACAGGTTTTCAACATCAATTTCCAATATCTCATTACAAACAGCATCGAGAAAGTAGCGATCGTGGGTTACCATTAATAGTGTAACTTTTTCCTGGTTCAGGTAGTGCTCCAGCCATTCTACCATTTCTACGTCGAGGTGGTTGGTGGGCTCGTCCATGATCAGCAACACATGCTTATGTTCAAAGCCAATATCGATCAGTGTCTTGGCAAGTGCCACTCTTTTTCGCTGTCCGCCACTAAGTGATCCGGCCAGTTGATTCAGGTGATGAATATTCAGTTTACCCAGTATCTGTTTCACTTTAGTGTCGAAATCCCAGGCATTTAATTCGTCCAGCAACACAATGGCATTACCAATTCTGTCTGCATCTTCGAGATCGCTGGCCGCTTCAAATTCTTTGATTGCGTTGATGACAGGATGATTATGGTTAAAAATATTATCGAGTATAGATTTGTTTTCCAGGAACTGCGGATCCTGTTCAAACAAAGCAACGGTCACATCTTTATGCACCCATACTTTGCCGCTGTCAGCAGTTTCAGTGCCCGAGATAATTTTAAGCAGGGTTGATTTGCCGGTTCCGTTTTTGGCAACCAGCGCTATCTTATCGCCTTCTTCAATATGAAATGAAATGTTTTTAAACAGGGGCTTGATGCCATAACTTTTAGTGAGGCCTTCTACAGAAACATAATGCATGCGGCAAAGATAAG
>JBDUAY010000577.1:0-3285 GCA_040004415.1 Bacteroidota bacterium
CGTTTGCGATGCATAATATTCATCCGGGAGCCAGTTTATTTTTCTGGTGATGGAACCAATACTCTGCAAATCCCAACCCATCCCTACCCATCCTGGATGTTGAGCGATTTTGACACCACCCGGATGATACCGCAAACCGATCGGCACGTCGATACGTCCACAGTGTACGGTATGGATTGGAATGCTGATATTAGGTATTCCCGTAGCAAAATCAACCGGAATGTCCCCAAATCTTTCAATACTTGTGACGTTAGGTGATTCAATTTTAGGAGCAGCTACAGACTGGGCTTTGATGTTATTGCATGACAGACACATTAACCATACTAATCCCATCCGCAGAAAATGGACTATTTTGTTTTGCATAAAAGCGTGTTATGAATTTAAAATTGTATATACAAGAAGTTATATTACAAGCCAAAGCCTACCCTGAATTTAAATGACTGTCCCCGAGGTACTTCTCTCGAAGCAAGAAAGTCGTATAGCAGTTGGATGTTATTTTCTTTCTTGCCTACCTTGTATTTCTTCGTTATTCCGGCAAGAATACTTTTCTGCCAGACATCCAGGTTTCTAATGGTTTCAATGCTGGCGAACTGTTGCATATAATTGTATTCAAGACCACCGGTAATCCATATATCCCCTTTTGCCTTAATATCTGCAAACATTCGTATCCCGGCTCCCTGGTTACTGAGCCGGATGTGTTCTATTCCATTACCAAAGCCAAGCAAATAATTTACGCCAATTCCGGCCGTTGCTCTATCATTGATTTTGTATCCTATGTTCAAACCCAAAGTCGTCATTGAAGGAAGAAGGTAGGTACTTGTATTGTTCTGATTACCAAAATCGAACTGCAATCTTTTCAGAAAAGTTTTTCCGTGTTGAGAATTGGGTTTGAAATCCGGCATTGTCATAGCACTGCTGCCACCAAACTGCGCCAGTTTACTTTTGATGGCTGCCAGTTTTGTCTGCGCCTGTTGCATTTGCTGGTTGAGATATCCCGCGCCCCCTGTGCCTTCTTTGCCACTCACACTGATTCTTGCAACACCAAACTTTTGCTGCAATTCCTGCTTTAACTGATCACGGGTTTGCAAGCCCGCCAAAGCCTGGGGGGTACCTGAGTTGTCTGGAATTGGAAAAAGTGTTGCGAAATAACTATTTTTTTGCCAGAACCGCTCGAACAATGGCAAACGCGCGACAGCTGACACAATTGTTTCTTGCAACTTTTCAGGATCATTAAGAATATATTTATATCGTACCAATTGTGCCTGGTAATAGTAAACTTCTTTATTCATGCCAAGCAACTCAGATTCTAAATGATAGGGGCTTAACTGGTCTTTAAGCAATCGTTCCCGTTGCCTGATGAATGTTTGTACTTCGTTGGCCACCTGTAGTTGTGACTCTAATTGGTTGATATGGTCGCCGACCCCGGTGAATTGCTGCAGTTTGTCAGTTGGAAGTCCAATATAACCTTGCTGGAGAAATTTTAATGCCGTCTTAAAACTATCCAGCCTTGGAATATATTCCTTTAGAGCGTAAACGGCTGGCTGATCTGAAGCGCGCCGCAGCTTTGCTGACAAGGCAGTGTATTGAGATGCGCTTTCAGAAAATAACTGTATGGCCTTTGTGCTGTCTTTTTCAGAAAGGTCCCTTTTCAAATTATTTTCCCTTTTTTCCAACCGTTCCAGAATCCTTTCTGTTTGTTTTGCGATCTTGTTTTCAAGTGCTGCTGTTCGGTCATTCACCTTTTTGAAAATCCTTCCCGGAATATTGGTGAGCCGGCTCAAAAGTGAAGTGCTATCCTGTGCTGTGCACATGAGTGGAGAAATGAAAAAAGCAATGATCAATGCGGTTAATAGAAACAATCTCATAAGCTTGCGTTAGTGCAGCGCACCACGATACAACCGTGGCCCGCTACTGATAAAAAGAAAATTTCTGCCCAGGCGCTATCATGGACATCGTTTCTTATGCAATTGGGATTCAACCCGGTAATTTTAGACCAGTGTTAAACAAAATGCAATAGCCTGCATTTGCGTAATTATTTTTACCGGATGAAAATCAGGAATGTCTTGGACAATCAAAAATGAATAAAAAAACCACACGATTGTCCGTGGAAAATACGGGGACGTTAATCAGTAATAATACGGTTTATGTTAATGGATGTTTTTTGTTGATTAAAAAATATAATTTAACAGCAAGAAAAGAACCTTTGTATGCCTCCTAAGAAAAAGATTAAGATCATAGTTGCCGACGATCAGGAAATTTTCAGAGTGGGGCTTATAAGTATAATGCAATCACAGCTTCCAAAAAATTTTGAATGCATTGCTGCTGCCACTAATGGCATTGAATTGGTTGAAAAAGTAAAGAAGCTAAAACCTGACCTCGTGATTACCGATATCAAAATGCCGGGGCTGACAGGAATCCAGGCTTGTAAGATGATTAAGGAGATTAGTCCGGACGTAAATGTAATAGCTCTTTCTGTTTTTTATAATGAAGAATATATTTTAGAAATGATTAATGCTGGTGCGAGCGGTTACCTGGTAAAGACCGGCTCTATCCAGGAATTTTTTGAAGCTATACACACTGTCAGTGAAGGAAACGCTTATTACAGCAGCGACATTTCTGAGCAGCTATTTGGCATATTTGAAAATAGCAATAAAAGGGTCTTCCAATCTAAGAATATTCGATTTTCTATCCAGGAAATAAAGGTGACAAAATTAATTTGCAGACAGCTCACCACAAAAGAAATTGCACAGTCTTTAAAAATTGGAATCAGAACGGTGGAAGATTACCGTCATCAGGTTCAGCAAAAAATAGGCGCGAGAAATGTCGTTGGGATAGCTTTGTACGCGTTAGTGAAGGAATTGGTACATGCATCAGATCTTATTTAATGTTTCTGAGGAATATAGTCTGCATTACTATTTTATATTATAAAAATAAATTTGAAAGTAAAATCCGGCGCCATTCTTCGGAATTATATATAAAATTTTTATGTCATGTTTTACTATCAAATTGAAGAGATAACTTCCAATATTCTTATCGTGTTGTTCATAACTGTAACCTTTATAACTTTAAAAAACTATGGCAATCTTTACGAGAGCTGCTTTTTTTTACATTGTTAATTTGGTAGTCACCTTAATTATGTTTAAAGGTCTCCAAGTGGGCTTTTCCGGTGTACCAAAATCATGGCAATTCTGGGTTGGCCCCTTCATCGTTATTTTGGCAGGATTGATAACAATGATTGCATGGCGATCTAAAGCGAAGAAAATGGAAAGTACAGAAAAAATATTC
>JBDUAY010000166.1:0-11071 GCA_040004415.1 Bacteroidota bacterium
CCGGGAAATTAACAAAAAACTCGGTAAGCAATATAGAATCTGAAACCGGTTTATAATCTATTATGAAAGGCGTTTTATCAAAAAGTTCCTCATCCCTAATACGCCCGGTTTTATAATAAGCAATATTTAAGTGCAGCTTATTAATGGTTTTTTCGAGCAGATCAATCGTTTTCAATATTGCCATTTCGTTATACACGTTATTCTGCAGATCAAACAATCCGCTGAAATCCTGTAGCATGTTTGTTTGTTCAAATGACGAAGACGAGGATGAGGATCCTCCTTTACTACTGCTGTTATCTTCTATCAATACCTGAGACTCCACCTTATATAAGGGTGTGGCACTAAGTATAAACAAAACAGCCAATAATGTAATAACGACGAAACTTAACAAGTAAAGTTTCCATTGCCTGAGAAACTTACCCAGAATTTTCTTTACATCAAATTCTTCTTCTTTCTTTAAAAGCCTGGCCTGATTCTTATCCATGGGAGCAATTTCAATTTTTAAAACTTAACTTTATTTATTGTAATGATCAACAATGAAAGTACGGCAGCGCCAATTGCAAAATACCTGTTGCGGTAAGCATCTGTTGCTGCTACCTTATATTTATTCGGCTGCACATAGATGATGTCATTTGGCTGAAGATAAAAGTATGGCGAACTTACAATGTCTTTATTATTAAGGTTAAGCCGTACGAGTTTTTTATCATTAAGGGTATCCCTTACCAGCAAAACGTTTTCCCTTTGCCCGTAAATAGTCATGTCGCCTGCCATGCCTAAAGCATCAAATATGTTCACCTTTTCATTAGGCAAAACATACGTTGAGGGGCGAAGCACTTCGCCAATAACGGTTAATTTAAAATTTGCATAACGAATGCTTACAATGGCATCATTAAAATACTTATTTACTTCTGTTGACAGCAGGTCTTTCGCCTGTGATGTAGTTAAGCCGGCTACATGAACCTTACCTACAAACGGCACTTCAATATACCCTTCGTTATCCACCAAATACCCGCTTACATTTTGTGCACCACTTGTGGCAGCGCTGCTTAGAACAGGCATTGAGGCAGCATTATTGTTGCTATTAAGCAGGTTGGTAACATCATTATCAATTGTTTGAATGGTGACAGATAAAATATCATCTGTTTGAATAACCGGGGATTTGAACGGCACTGTTTTTACGATCAACGGTTTGGCAGTATCAGAAAAATCCTGGAAGTAAGAAACGTTTTTGTATGTATTGCAGGATATTAACGCAAGAAAAAATACAGGGATGATCATTACAGATAAAAAACGAAATTTAGTTTGCATCAAGTAGCATTTTAGTTTAGTAAATTTTCTCTGGATATTTTTTACAGATTGCAAATATATAGGCCTGCTTACCAAATAACTTTAATAAGCATTTTCTTCGCCCTGTATTATGTTTTTAAGCGTTAAGAACATTATTTTTATGTCAAACAGCAAGCTCCAGTTTTCCATATACCATATATCATGTTCCACTCTTTTTTTCATTAACTGCAGATTTCTTATTTCCCCCCTGTAGCCATTTACCTGTGCCCATCCTGTTAATCCCGGTTTAAGGTATAACCGCACCATGTAATGGTTTACCTGTTCACTATATTGTTCGGTGTGCCTGAGCATGTGCGGCCTTGGGCCCACAATGCTCATATCGCCCATAAATACATTTAAAAACTGGGGGTACTCATCCAGGCTTGTTTTACGTAAAAAAGCGCCTATTTTAGTTACGCGCTTATCATTTTTTGTTGTTTGTAATGCATCGTCCGCATTGTTTAACTGCATACTTCTGAACTTAAGGCATATAAAAGAACTGTTTTCGCGGCCAGACCGAAGTTGTTTAAAGAAAACCGGGCCTTTGCTTTCCAGTTTAATTAACAGGCTTACCAGCGGGATGAGCCATGAAAGCACCAGTATAATGACGAGCGTACTTACAACAAGGTCAAAAGTTCTTTTGAGCGCTTGTTTATGAAGGCGTTTTAAAGGTTCGCGGTAACGTTGTAAGACCGGCAGGCCACCAATATAGAAAACATGATAAAAGCCTGAAGCAATATCTTTCTGCGGCGCAATAAAGTTTACCCTTATACAATGCTTTTCGGCTTCTTCTGCCAGTACTGCAATATTGTTGTTTTCATCTTCAGGCACCGAGATATAAAATTCATTGATGTGGTTTTTCTTGGCGTATTCAATATAGTCCGTCAATACGCGGGCATCACCTGAATTTGTAAGTATGCTTTCATAATCGAGGTGGCTTATAAAATGGTTGTTGCTTTTCTTTTTAAGCTCTTTTGCAATCCTGTGTGCGTTATCATCATACCCAACAACGGCCACGCGACGGCGTTTTCTAAAAATGATGTGGAGAAAAGCAGAAATAGGGTTAGCAAAAAAGTACACCATCAAAACAAAAATCGTCCAGGCTACAAATACAATAAAGAATCGGTGCGCCGGCAATTTAACATACAAAGAAAAAACAATTATCAGGATGTACATACCACTCATCATTACGATCAGCGTTCTTTTCCTGCCTATCAATAATCTTTCTGTATTGCGTTTCAGAAATTCAGGAAGGTTGTATAAAATAATGGTAAGGAAGGCCACATTCATAAGGCAGATAGCGGTGCGGATAAGCATAAAGGGAAGCTCGTCATGCCAGGCCAATAATAAAACAGCAACTAATACATTTAAAAATGCAATCTTATATACTGTTAGCTGTTGATACATCTGCAATTAATTGAAGGCCTGCGTTTTCAGAATGCAATCGTACAAAAATATTCTGCCGGATATACATTAATTTTTATTTCTGCGCCTGTTTACATTTCATGATGAAATACTACCTGATGGGTACGTTTCCTTGAAAAAACTATAATCCATCTTTCCTGAACTGTACAACCGCGCCATATGGCTGCTGCTTATTATGAAACCCCTAAGATAAGTTAAAACGGGAAATTCAGGGATTTCGTTCCCTTGTTACAAAAAAGCGGGGGAATAGATTGTGCGCTGCAAGTATAGATATCAAAAAAGCAGAATTATATTTCTTTAGTAACTGTTTAAAATAAATTTGCCTCACCATTAATACTTTTTGAACCACGAAGGCGCAAAGAACATGAAGGTTCACGAAAATTCAGATGCGATTTTAAGTGTTGCCAACGATTGAATAAGAGCTTTGTGCTTGTTAGTGTACTTAATATGTTTGTGATTTTATTCAGAAATCATTTTTAATACAAGCAAAAAATGACCTTAGTTTTTAAACTATACATAAACTTTGAAATTGTTTTTAAACAGCCTTAATAACCATAGTAGAATTTGGGGGTGCCGGTAAAGAGCTGGTAAGATAGTTTTATCATAAAAGAATAATACCCATCTTTTTTTGTTGGGTTGCCGCGGTAACCATCTTTAAAATTATAGGTATTACCAGGAATTTCATCAGCTCTATAGGATAACAGGGCAGCTTCTGCTCCGTGGCTGGCTGCCAGTGCAGTAGTATCCGGATAATGATAATTGCTTACATCGTCAATATAATCTGTAAATGTTTTGCGCACATTAAATTCTGCACTAATGAGTATATTGTTATTCAAAGCATATTTAGCCCCAATACCAAACGGTATTGAAAAAGCCCAAAGGGAATAAGGCGTAGTTTGCGCCTCGGTGCCCAGTGGTTGCAGGTACACTTTTTTACCAGAGGGATCGTAGGTATAAGGATTAAAGTGAAAAAGCCCCACACCGGCAAAAATATACGGTGTAAATTTCTGCGGGTTCTGGTCTGTAAAACCATTCTGAAACTGGGTAATGTCGTTCAGATCCGCTTCGGCTGTCAGGGATGCTTCAAAGATCGAAGACTGAAAATTAAGGTTCCGGAAAACCCATTTAGCGCCGTTTTTGGCATCAGTGGCCCCTATTTTTCCGTACATTAAGGAAAAATTAGCTGCAAAATGAGGTGTTGCCTGGTACGACAAGCCTGCCGCTACATTCATCTTCATTTCCACGGTGGTAAACCGCTTATCCTGCAGGTCGCCGACATAGTTAATAGGGCCAATACCCACATTTGCAAACCATTCGGGTTGCGCAGTACAGACAGTAGCCGAGAAAACTAATAAGCAAGTAAGTAAAAATGAAGGTTTCAATAGGATGTTTTTCTATTACATGATTGAATTGGTATCATTACCGGGTTTCCCATCGGGCGAAAAATCGGTAGTGTTATGCTCCCTGTTTTTCTTGTTTTCCATTTTCACATCCCTCCATTTCTTAATACCGTAACCAACACCTGCAGCTACCAGCACCCATGAACCGGGGTCCAAAGGTATACCTTCCGGATCCTCGCCGTCAGCAGGATCACCCTGGGCAATAAGGAGTTTGCTAACAAGAAAAAAAGATATTATTAATAAGCCACGTAAGTAAAATGTCTTTATCATTGGATATAAAAAGTTTCTGCAAATTACAAATCAATTAACTAAACGATTTTAAAACTCAAAATATTGTTTACCATTTTTATTCACAAGTTCCCAAAATAGGGACAGGCTAATTGGTGACAACCGTGTTAATTGTTTCCTATCCCAAATTTAGTATCGGCGAATGCAGCAAAACGGGTTTATCTTCAAAGTAATACTGCCACGATCTAAAAATGATTTTAGAAATTCAAAATCTTTTAATCAGACAGCATTGCCAGGCTTTCGAATTGTTACAATAAATAAAATGGCGTATAGTCAGCCTGTTACTGAAATATACGCCAAAAACAGCATTTAATTTTATGTGTGGCCGAAGCTGTTTGCCTCCTGCTTTCTATTTAATTATTATCAGGTTGAGGCTTGTTACCTTATGCGTTGCTGAATTCAATACTATTACCGTATACATACCTGCCGTTAGTGAAGGAACATTCGGCAATCCGTACGTCATTCTGTTACCGTTATGCTGTATTTTTTCACTTGCCAGCTTCTGGCCTTTTGTGTTATAAAGCGTAATTTCATATCCCCCTCTTGCTATATTGTTAAACCTGAGTACCGCCTGTTTGGATGATGTAACAGGATTCGGCTGTATGCTGATAGTACCCGCTTCATCAACACCTATACTATTGCTGATACCGGTTATATTTGGATCGTTCTGGTTTATAACTTTTGTAACCGGAACCGGATTCGCAACAAACTGCTGGTTGAACACGATCATAAACCGGTTGCGGTAACTATTGGTATCTGCATTGGGCGTGAAATTGTACAAGCTTGTGTCTGTAAGATGCACCTCTGTTTTCGTATTTAGGTATTTATCTATTATCCAGGCTCTTAACGGGATAGTAAAGTTCTGCGGGAATAATTGCAATATATACGGATGTTGCCGCAGGTATAACCTTATAAAAATTGTATCGGATAATACAGGCACAGGCCTGAACTCTATCGCCAATGCCGTATCATGCCGTATTAATGCTATATTCTCTATCTCTGTATTCCACCGCTTTGGCACATCTACCGAATCTATTGATGAAGTATATGTTTTCCCATAAACCTCCCCCACGCCATCCATCAAATTGCTACCCTGGTCAAGTAAATTCATATAAAGAATAGAAGGTGGGCCATCCTTTGATGCGCCCTGTAAACCAAATACGCCGGTATTGGTTTCAAAATTGGATTTATCAACTTCATTAAAAGTCAGTGCTCCGTTTGTTGTATTGTTCATCTGTACCATGAACGCCTGGCCGCTTTGTATTACTGAGCCTGCAGTATAGGAGGCATCATTGCTTCCATCATTCGGCACGGCTATGCCGCTGGGCAAACTTACAGTTTCATACCCACCTGTACCAACTGGCGCACCAAGACGCGGATTCCACACGTAAAACCTATTGGTAAATATCCCGGAGGATGCTGCACTCATAATATTCTTTATATCAACAGGAGCTGCATAGGGATTACCTATCATAACAAAATCAGTATTATTGGTATTGCCGCTATTACTGTTGAAAGTAAGTGTAAGTGGCCCGCCGCTATTGATTTGATTTAACCCGCCCTTCGGCCTTAGAGTGGTAACTGTTGCTGGTGCTTCATAAAACAGGCAAACATTACGGTCACCTCTTACAAATAAACTGTAAGCTCCATTGGAGGAAGCACCTACCAGATTAGATGTGGCAGCATTGATGGTAGATGTGGGAATGACCCAATTATTGTTCTGATACACTTCTATGGAGGGTTTGTAATTATTGTTATGTATGTCAAAGCCACTTGCAACATCATTATTATAGGTAATGGCTGTTCCATAGCCGGGTGTTCCGGTATTATTTTCAGGGCAGCCTGTTGTTGTACTTACGTTTCCTTCCTGCCATGCCTGGTTAATGGTTTGAGTGCTGCTGCTAAACGGCACTCCTACAAAACGCCATGCACGTATCGCAGGGAAATAACGTTCTACGGTTACTTCGTCATTTATGTTGCCATAAGACGGGCCGACGATTGCGGTACCAAGCGTATCTGATTTTAGATTGAGATTGCTATTACTATTTAATACTCCTCCGCTTTTTACTGTTACCGTACCAAAAGTATTGGCAGACACGCCATCGCTTGCTGTTATGTTTAATGTATCGGTTACTGGGGTTAAGCCAATACTTAATGTACCTGAATTAATAGTAAGCTCTTTCAGGTAATTATTAAACTCTGTTTGTGTGAATTTAACCGCTCCTGATCCTCCCGTTACCAAATGTGAAGTGCGGGAGCCGCTCATAGTACCGCCTGTTGTAAAAATTGCTCCATTTAATGTAAGCGTATTACCATTTATTGCTAATGAACCGTTACTTAAGGTAAGTGTACCAGGCACAGTTCTGTCTGCTGCAAGCACTACCGAATTGGTATTAGTTAAAGAAACGTTTTGAGGAACACCTAAACCTGCAGTAGCACCGTTAAGCCATTCAGGACCTGGATTACGGGATGCGTCTGTGGTTTGGTAAACTAAAGTAGCTGTGTTAGCATAAAGAGGAGAATGATTATTTATTATGTTGCCGCCGGTATTAATTCTAAGCGTATCTTTTATTGTTGAGCTAACAGTACTTACCGCTGCTACATCGAGAGAAACATTTGTAATAGCCCGGCTAAAGTTTGCTGTACCTGTACCATCGATCTTAGATGGTGATGTAGTAGAAAATGTCACAGTGTTATTATTCCCGTTGTAAATGCTGTTTTTATAGAACATCATGCTTCCACCGGTGATGGAAAAGTCGCCTGTAGCATTTAATGTAGTTACCGGTAAACCTGTACCAGTATATCCAATACCAATATTTCCAAATTGCGTTGCATAAGTTCCCGAACTGTTTAATGCTTCTGGTGATGTATTCTTGTTATCAAAATATGTTGTAATTAAATTATCCTGTGTAAAGTTTCCTCCATTATTGCTAAACCCGTATGAGATATGTAAATCCCCACCGCTTAGATTTGAAATTGAAGCCCCGCTATTTATCTGTAATTGTCCAAAATATTTTGAACTAGCTCCTGTTATACTACCATTAACACCAGTAAATATCATTGTGAAATTCGAAGATGGTGTATGGTTCATTGTGCCATTTTGCGCAGAAAAATTATTTGCTATTGTAGTGGCTGTTGTTCCAAAATCTGTTGTAGCACCTGTATTATTTAATGTAAGATTATAAAATGTAGTATTACCTGTTAATAATTGAGTACTGCTTGCTCCATCAAAAGTTACGGTTTTTCCATTTGCAGTAAAAGCTCCGTTATTTGTCCAGTTACCTGCAATATGCAAATCATGAAGTGCACTAAGATTTAATGTACTTCCCGAATTAATAGTTAAGCTGCCGGCAATGCTTCGGTCAGAGCTCCAGCCAGAAGGAACAGCATCCGCTATATTAACTATAGTATTATCCTGAATTGTAACATTATTAGGCAAACCAAATCCAGCTACATCTGGTGATGAATATTTAGTCCATTCATTTCCTACAGTTGTAGGTGTTCCTGTATTGTAAATTAAAGAAGATGAACTACCATAAGTTATAACATGTGTACCTGGCGTTCCTGTAAGACTTCCGTTATAATTAATAAGCAAACTGCCTGTAACAGTTGAAGCTGTGCCAAAATCAACGGCGCCATTTATTGTTACATTTTTAAAGCTAACTGTACCATTTACAGTACCACCCCCAAATATTACTGCGCCTGTGCTTCCTGAGCCATCCAAGCCACCACCATTATTAGTAAATGTACCACCGTTGCTTATAGTAAGATTATAAGCACCAGACATTGTAAGCGAAGCACTGCTGTTTATAGTTATAGATTTTGCCAAAGCATTTGGTGAAGTAGCAATTACAGGAAAATTTGTAATACCGACTGATGGGATTACTACATCTGTTGCAGCAGTTGGTTTTCCACCGCAACCCCAGTTATTATCATCATTCCAATCTGTTGAGGCAATACCCGTCCATTGGCCAGCCATTGGTTTTACTGTAACAGATAAAGATGCGGATGCTGGTGAAGGATTACATCCTGATACAGTATAAGTAATGGTAGCTGTTCCTGGAGCCAAACCTGTTATAACGCCACTTGAATTTACACTTACTATGCCTGTGGGTAAGCTGCTCCATGTTCCTCCTGTTGTGCCATTGCTTAAAAAAGTTGTTGTGCCGCCAATGCAAATACTGGTTGGGCTTCCTGATAAGATTCCCGCACTAACATCATCATTTACGGTAAGCGTTTTAAAACTTGAAAAAGGGCTTCCGCAACCTGAATTAACAGTATATGTAATGTTTGTTGTTCCGGCATTTATGGTAGTTACAACTCCTGTTGATGAATTTACAGTTGCTACAGATGTATTAGAACTTGACCATGTGCCGCCGCTGGTGCCATTAGAAGTGAAAGTATTACCCGTTGTTACGTCTTTGCAAAGTGATGTTGGGCCACTTATTGTACCCGCTGTTACAGTTGGATTTATAGTTACATCAAGAAAGAAACTACTTCCCGGGCAGTTTGGAGTGGGAGAACCTGTATATTTTGGAGTAACAGTATACCTTGCTGTTACAGGTGCAATTGTTGTATTTTTAAGCTTTCCGGTTATAGAACTGCCACTTCCAGCAATACCACCGGTAAACCCGGTGCCTGTTGGAGCAGACCATGTATAAATTGTATTTGTTGGCACTATATTTCCAGAGCCATCTGAGGGTGAATAAGTAAACGTTACGTCGCTGCAAGTGCTGGTTGTGCTATTGGCAATGACTGGTACCGGATTAATTGTTACTGTAATTACTGTTGGGCTAATACTGCAAGTAAAATCTCCCCGATAATCATAAACATTAGGTGTGATGAATAAATGTGCATCTGTAATAGGAGCATTAGTAATATTATGAACAGTAAAATCTGCTATACCTTGAAAGAAAAAGAAGTTCCATCTACCACCATATGGACCGCCACCGGGCTGATCGGGCGATGTGAAATTACCAGGATTTTCTGATTGCCACGTAAAATTGACGTTTCCAAAAAATCCATCAAGCGAAGCTGACGTTACTGTAAGATTATCAATACTTTGCCCGGAACACAATGAAGACGGATAACTATTTGCAGGAAAACTTCCTGAAAGACTTGAATTATTTGTAACTTCTATTACATTGCTCGTCGGAGTGGGCCCACAATTATCAGTAACTATTAATTCATACCATGCGGTATTTGAATTTAGTGGTTGGTACGTAGTACCATTTGCACCTGCAATTGCCGAAAATCCTGTAAACTGCGAAACGGTACTTTTATACCATTGATAAATGTAGTTGCCTGAACCGCCTGTGGGTGCCGTTGATGTAAGTGCCGCGGGCTTTTTACTTCCGTTTCCACAAATAACCTGACCTGTACCGATAGCAGGTGCGGTTAAAGGTGCATCTACCAAAATAGTAACTGATGTTGTAGTAACACAACCGCTACTGGTTGCTTGTAAAGACACATTAAATGTTACAGGTATCGTACTCGTTGATGAATTGCTCATCATTGCATTGTTAATCTTACCGCTGCCGCTCGTTCCAATTGAAGAAGTAATATTAGCAGGATACGCTCCACTTGCAACTAACCAGCTTGTTATTGTTCCGGGAACTGCATTTGCTGCATCAATTGTAAAATTACCGCCACTGCATATTTCCTGTGATGCAGGTGTAACACTTACACTGGCAACAGGTTTAACTGTAACAGTTACTTTAAACGAATTACCAGTACATCCACCTACAGCAGAGCCGGCAGTTGGGAATATAGTGTAAACCACGTCTATAGGATTCGCCGTTGCATTAACCAACGTACCGCTACTAAAAGAACTTTGCGAAGTGCCGGATATAGTTCCCGTTATTCCGGTTATTACAGGAGCACTCCATGTATACGTTGTACCAGTTGGAACTATATTACCTGAACCATCTACAGGGGTATAGCTCACAAAATTACCGCTACAAATACTGGTTGAGAAATCTGCGATAACAGGAGTAGGATTTACTTTTATAGTCACTGTTATTGGCGTTCCGCTGCAACTATTAAATATTGGCGTCACTGTATATACTGCTGTTCCCTGTGCCGATGTTGTTGCAGTAAGTACCTGGTTTATAGATGAGCCCCCGGTGTTTGAAGCTCCTGTAACATTTGTTTGTAGAACAGTCCAGTTGAAAGTAGCTCCCGGAACATTACTTGTTAATGCGATAGAAGGTGCAGAGCCTGAACATATCGTTTTACCTGTTGGAGTTGCCGTTACCGTAGGTATTGGATTAACCTTAACCGTAACAGTTTGAGTGCTGGTACAACCGTCAGCCAATGATGTAATTGTATAAACAGCCGTGCCTTGTGAAGTTCCGGTTGCTGTAAGCGTTTGATTTATTATGGTTCCGCCTGATGCAGAAGCACCACTTACCCCTGTTTGAACAACTGTCCAGCTAAATGTTGCGCTGCCAACGTTACTGCTTAAAGCAATAGATGTTGAACTTCCTGAACAAATTTCCTGGGAAGAAGGTGTTGCTGTAATTACAGGTGTTGGATTTGCAATAATATGAAAAGTCATATCTTCTCCTGTACAGGTAGCTGTAGGCGTACCGGAGTTAGTATATGTTGGAGTAACTGTTATTGTTGCTGTT
>JBDUAY010000578.1:0-3282 GCA_040004415.1 Bacteroidota bacterium
ATCGCTGAACTGAAAAAATTACATTACTTCCACAATATTTCTCATTAGATCGTCCAACCCGTCTCTTCGGCGGATGAGATGGGCTTTACCATTTTTCACTAATACTTCCGCTGGTTTGAACCGGCTGTTGTAATTGGATGCCATTTCAAAACCATACGCCCCGGCATTTTTAAAAACAAGTAAATCGCCCTCGCGTACCTCATTTAATAAGCGGTCTTCGGCAAAAGTATCCGTCTCACAAATATTGCCTGTTACATTATATGTTTTTTCTGCACCACCCGGATTAGATATATTATTAATGACATGGTAAGAACCATAAAA
The DNA here is from genome assembly GCA_040004415.1 of Bacteroidota bacterium. Lineage (GTDB taxonomy): Bacteria > Bacteroidota > Bacteroidia > Chitinophagales > Chitinophagaceae > JACMLD01. The sequence continues at coordinate 322 of JBDUAY010000578.1, forward strand.
CATAGGCCTGATAAAATGATTGAGGCCGGTATCTACACCCGCAAATATGGCTGATGCCGATTCTTTAATAACATTTACTTTGGTAATTAAATACCCTGCTTCACTCACCAAAAATTTTCCCGGCTCAAACCACACCTGCATGTGGCGGTCATATTTTTCTTCGAACCATTCCATTTCTTCTGCAACTTTTTTACCCAGCAAAGCCATGTCTGTTCCTTCTTCACCGGGTTTATACGGCACTTTAAACCCACCGCCAAAATCAAACACCTGCAATTCGGGAAATTTCTCTGCTATGCCAAACAATACTTCAATGCCTTTTGCAAAAATTTCTACGTCTTTTATTTCACTCCCGGTATGAATGTGTAACGCGTGAATGCGCAGATCGGTGCGGTTAACCAGGGCCAGCACTTTATCAATTTGCTCAAGCGGTATTCCGAATTTGCTTTTTTCATGACCAGTAGAAATCTTCAGGTTTCCGCCACCCATTATATTGGGCCGCAGGCGAATACCTACCGGGTATGTATGACCGAATTTTTTCCCGAATTTTTCCAGGTTTGACAGGCTGTCGATATTAATGTTTACGCCTAACCTTTGTGCCGCTTCTATTTCAGAAAACGCAATATTATTGGATGTATATAAAATGTTTTTGGGTTCAAAGCCTGCCTTTACTGCCAGCAACACTTCATTAATAGAACTGCAGTCTATGTTACAGCCAATGCTTTTTATATAGCGCAGCACATTTATATTCGTCAATGCTTTGCAGGCGTAAAAAAATTTTGTGTCGGAAGTTTTAAATGCCGCTTGCAATATTCCGTATTGTTCTTTTATTCTTTCTGCATGGTACACGTATACCGGTGTACCGGATTCACTGGCGATTGCCGATAATGTAGCTGCCGATAATTGTTCTGCCATAGTTTGCGAATATAAGGCAAGAAGTATAGAGTATAAAACATGCAGTACGGAGACTTTCAGTATGCAATTAGAAGATTTTCAGTGGGTGGTACAAAGGCTTCCGATAAAAACTACCGGGGTTTAAAACATCTGCAGTAGCCTGCCGCGTTATATTTGACAATCCTATCTTTTCAAATGGTCATCTTTTTCTTCATCGCTTTGATCCTCTTCTTTCACATCAGAATTTTCTTCAGCAGCAGGCTCATCGTCTGTAACTGTCTCTTCATCAGTAGCCGGTTCTTCCCCGGTGGTCGCCGCTTCGTCAAAAGCCGGTTCTTCATGAACAGATACTTCTTCAATCAACGATTCTTCTTCGACCAACGGATCTTCTTCAACAGCAGTAATCAGTTCGCCATCGGGTGTAACGGCAAGAAATTCAATGCTGTCTTCATCAATTAATATACCGGCAACGGTATCTTCTGTTTTTGCTTCTTCATCTGTGTCTGCCGCTTTGTTGAGATAAGTAGCTTCCACTGCCTGGTCTGCCAGCACTTCCCTGATTTTTGGTAAATCATCGGCTGAATTAATACCAAAATAATCCATGAAAGATTTTGAGGTGGTATAAATTAATGGTTTGCCAGGCAAATTTTCATTACGTCCTGTAATGATTACCAACTCCTTTTCCAGCAGGCGCTGCACGGCATAATCGCAGTTTACACCACGTATGGCTTCTATTTCACTTTTAGTAATTGGTTGCTTGTAAGCAATGATGGCGAGTGTTTCGAGTGCTGCGGAAGAAAGCCTTTTTAAAAACTTATCGCCATTTAATTGTGCGATGGTTTTATGATAATCTTTCTTGGTAAGAAATTGCCAACCGCCGCCGCTCTGCCTTATTTCAAACGGATAAAACTCGCTGTTATATTTTTCAATAATACCCTCCACCGCTGATTCTACCTGGTCAAGTACAATCTTATCTTCCATAAAGCCAAAAGCATTATTGATAATCTCGGTAATTTCAAGAGAAGTCAGGGCCTTATCGCTGGCAAAAATAACTGCTTCAATATGAGGTATAATATTTCCTATTTCCATAGCACTGCACTTAATTAGTAGGCAACAAATCTAAACTTTAGGATAGTTCTGGCAGGTTGAAAAGGATTGTAATTATCCACAAGTTACTACACCCCCTGTCCCCCTGAAGGGGAGACTTAGATCGGGCTACGTATTTTTTTTATTATATTCCTATTATAAAAAAAAATTTGAATTGCGCAATCTTCGTTTTTGATTTTCATCGGGCATTGTCACCCACACCTACAGCTGAATAAAGATTTACTGATGAAAGGAGCGCCGCAAGAATGTCGCCCAAAGTTTACATGCTGGTCTCAGAAAACATTTAAAGCAAAAAACCCTTCCGGAGAAGGGCTCTTAATTTTATTCAGGCTGATTGCTTTTTCTGCATTTCCACATTCATCACATTTTCACACTTCCACATTTGCTCTTCTTATCCCTGTAAAGCTGCTGCCCCGCTTACAATTTCTGTAAGCTCTGTGGTAATAGCTGCCTGGCGTGCACGGTTATAAGATATTTTCAAACTCTTTAATAATTCGTTTGCATTTTCACTCGCTTTGTCCATGGCCGTCATGCGCGCACCATGCTCAGAAGCATTTGCATCCAGCACGGCTTTAAACAATTGCGTGTTTAATATTTTCGGCATCAGCTCGGTAATAATTTCATGCCTGGACGGCTCAAAAATAAAATCATTCTTTTTTGTAGCGCCTGCAATGGGCGTGGGTTTCGGTATCGGCAAAAAACGTTCTACTGCAAAACGCTGGGTAGCGGCATTTTTAAATTCACTGTACACCAGTTCAACCACATCAAATTCTTTATTTTGAAAAGCCTTAACAGCAGCCTGCGCGCAAGCCTGCACGTTTTCAAAAGTCAGGTTCAGGAAAATATCTTTATACGCTGCATCGGCATGGTATTTACCTTTTATAAAAAATTCATACCCTTTTTTACCTATATTCCAGATGTGAACATTTCCTTTTGCAAACTGGCTGGCGTATTGTTCTGCAA
>JBDUAY010000579.1:0-3276 GCA_040004415.1 Bacteroidota bacterium
TGAGTAACCCGGTGACACAAAGATTAACCGTAATTTCCGAAGATGCAAGTGTTTCGAAAAAAAATTATAATTTTTTTTCGCCGGGATAACCCGTTGTTTCGGTAAGTGGTACAAAAACAACGTTTAATGCAAATAAAAAAAGCGAACCATTGTGGCCCGCTTTTTAAAACTAGTATAAATACGTACTATTAAAATGTCTATTTATAAGCTGGTATAACATTCTTTGCCAGGTCAACCATCCGTTTGATGTTATCATCGCTAAGATTACCTTTCTTAAAATCAGCCAGTACATCAGGTAATTTATTTTCCATCTCAACTAAAAAATGTTCTTCAAATGCCTTCACATTTTTTACCGCCACGCCCTGTAATAAACCTTGTGTACCAAGATAAATAATGGCCACCTGTTTTTCTACAGACATCGGTGAATACTGCAACTGTTTTAATATCTCCACGTTGCGTGCACCTTTGTCAATTACATTTTTTGTAGCAGCATCCAGGTCACCACCAAATTTTGAGAACGCTTCCAGTTCGCGGTAGAGGGCCTGATCCAATTTCAATGTGCCCGCTACTTTTTTCATTGATTTAATCTGCGCGTTACCACCTACACGGCTAACAGAAATACCTACATTGATAGCAGGACGTATGCCAGCGTTGAACAGGTTACCTTCTAAAAATATCTGTCCGTCTGTAATAGAAATCACATTGGTAGGAATGTAGGCGGATACATCACCAGCCTGCGTTTCAATAATAGGCAGGGCAGTTAATGAACCACCACCTTTTACGAGGTGCCTGATTGAATCCGGTAAATCATTCATTTTGCGTGCAACATCATCCTTGGCAATTACTTTAGCAGCTCTTTCCAGTAAACGACTATGCAAATAAAATACATCCCCCGGATAAGCTTCGCGGCCCGGTGGACGACGCAGTAACAATGATACCTCGCGGTAAGCTACCGCCTGTTTTGATAAATCATCATAAATAATCAATGCAGGTCGGCCGGTATCGCGAAAGAATTCACCAATAGCAGCTCCAGCAAATGGTGCGTAGAACTGCTGTGGTGCAGGGTCAGACGCAGAAGCGGCAACTATGGTCGTATATGCCATCGCACCATTTTCTTCCAGCGTTTTCATCACACCTGCAATGGTAGATGCTTTCTGACCTATGGCAACATATATGCAGTAAACCGTTTTGCCAGCAGCATGAAATTCTTTTTGGTTGATAATGGTATCAACACAAATAGCGGTTTTGCCAGTTTGGCGGTCGCCAATTACCAGCTCACGTTGTCCGCGGCCAATAGGAATCATTGCATCAATGGCTTTAATGCCTGTTTGCAAAGGTTCTTTTACCGGCTCACGAAATATAACACCCGGGGCTTTGCGCTCCAGCGGCATTTCATATAATTCTCCGGCAATCGGACCCTTACCATCAATAGGTTCACCCAACATATTAATAACGCGTCCCGAAAGACCATCACCTACCCGTATCGAGGCGATCTTACCGGTTCTCCTTACTTTGGCGCCTTCTTTAATTCCTGCACTGTCACCCATCAATACTACACCCACATTATCTTCTTCCAGGTTCAACGCTATCGCCTTTACGCCTGTTTCAAATTCTACCAGTTCGCCTGAGCGAACATTGTTAAGACCATACACACGGGCAATACCATCACCCACCTGTAATACGGTTCCTACTTCTTCCAATTCGGCGCCTGCATTAAAATTGCCTAATTGCTGGCGCAGTATCGCAGATATTTCATCTGGTTTAATTTCTGCCATGAGGTTTTATTTATCGCCGGCTTCAGCCGGAATGTTTAAAATATGATGATCCAAAATTGCATTCTTTTCTATCGTAAATGACCGCTTGTTGTGCACTGCAGTCATCCATTATCTTAGCTGCTGAACATAAATATTTTCCCTGAATTGCTTTTTAATATCCCGCAACTCTTTGGCAATGCTGGCGTCTACCAGGTTGTTATTAAATTCCAGCACAAAGCCACCAATCAATTCATCATTCACTTCTGTTTCCAGTTCTATATTTTGCAAGGGTGTTTCTGCTTTCAGCTTTGCCACTATCGACTGTTTCAATTCTTCGCTCAACGCCGTTGCCGTTGTAAGTTTTACTTTATGGATGCCTTTTATCACATTATACTGCTCTATTACTGCGCTAATAATTTCAGGGATATATTCTTCGCGTGTTTTAGTAACCAGCAATTTATTAAATGAAGCAGTTAGTGTGCTGATTTTACCATCGGTCAGCGCATTCAGAATGTTTTGTTTTTTATCGCCTTTAATGACCGGGCTGCGCATAATATTCACGAACTCCGGACTGCTTTTGCAAATAGTTTGCAGGTATTGCATGTCTTTGTAAACAGTTTCCAGCTGATTTTGCTCTATGGCCAAATCAATCAAACTTTTTGCATACCGGGCTGCTAAACGTGGATTGGGCATCTTGTAACTTTTAGCTTTTAGCCTTTAGCTTTTAGCAGAACCGCTTTTACTAACGGCTAACAGCTAATAGCAAACAGCTTTCTTAATTTAATTTTACTGCGTCTGCCAGTTCTGTAATATATTTTTCCTGTTCTGGTTTGTTGCCCAGTTCCCTGCGCAATACTTTTTCAGACACTTCAATAACAAGATTGCCCACCTGGTTTTTAAGATCTGTAATGGCGGCCATTTTCTGTTGGTTGATGGCAGCCTGTGCATCGGCTACAATACGATCATATTCAGTCCTGGCCCTTTCTTTCGCTTCTGTTACCATTTTATCTGCAATATCTTTTGCATCCTTAATCAGGGACGCTCTTTCTTCACGGGCTTTCACCAGCAATGCTTCATTGTCGCTTTTCAATTGCATCATTTCAGCTTTTACTTTTTCGGCGGTCGACAATGAATCTGCAATTGATTTCTCCCTGTCTGCCAGTCCTTTTACGATAGCTGGCCAGGCAAATTTTTTCAGAATAAAAAACACCACCAGGAAGGCCAGCAATGTCCATATTAATAGTCCAAATTCGGGAAGAAGTAATTTCATAACCTATTTATATTTTGAAAGTTTTCAATTCAATCATGTGCCCATCTCAGGCAGTAATAAACTGCATCCTCCGCCCTTTGCTTTGGATGCAGTTTGTTCGTTTTGTACAATGATATTACAATACCATCGCCAAAAAGCCTACAATGATTGCGAACAGGGCAGCACCCTCTACAAGCGCCGCTGTAAGAATCATGTTGGCCCTGATGTCATTGGATGCTTCCGGCTGACGGGCAATAGCTTCTACCGCACCTT
>JBDUAY010000580.1:0-3274 GCA_040004415.1 Bacteroidota bacterium
TAAAATAGGATTGCTTATTAGCAATCCTACGCGTCTGTGACCCGGATTGGATTCAAACCAATGACCTATTGCTTAGAAGGCAATTGCTCTATTCAACTGAGCTACCGGGCCTGTTATTAAAAATTGAAAATCACCCTCACCAAATGACCTTCCCACATGAAAGCCGTCTTCTACGTTCGCGAAAGCTGGAGGGCTTGTTCTGGCCGGGCGCGAAGATAATTTTTTTTAGCTTCCCAACAAACTCAAAATCAAAGAAAAATGGACTTAAACAGCCATCGTTCATATCTATCGCAGAAACCATACATCACTTGCTAAAATGGCTATTTCAAATAGGTGTCAGGATTGAAAATACAAACTTCATTTTGTAAGCCAGGATGCACAGGCATCCGGCACAAAAGCTCTTGCTTTTTTAGCAAAGCTGAAGCAAAGTTTTCCCAGAAAGGCCATTGTTACCCGATCTCCGGGCGAATGGTGCGCGCCCTGCCTGGTGAAATGCCAAATCGCAAAAAACTGGAGACAAAGCGATTGAACTAAAACAAGGTATACACTTTCTTTTTGATGTCGTATTGCAGGCAACCGTTTTAAAAAATTTTTCATTCAGCGTCTATCCGGGTTATGCATTCATAAATAAAATAGGAAATTATAAACCTGGTGTTTTTAGTTATACGATTGAGGTTGAAAGCAATAAAGCGCGGGCAACGTTGATAAACACGTAAGCAACTACAACCAGTTAATATTTCAAAATATCCAACCAACTTATTTTTAAATCTTCAAAAGAAAAGATGATAAGGCATTGCCAGGCGCGCCCGCGTAATATTTTTGTTAACAGGTCTGCTGGTTCCTGCGCTGGCATAAAATTAGCCTCACATGTAAATCATCGTGAGACAAAATATCTGTAACCTGCTCATATCAGGTGCTAATCTTATATGAGCATTCTAATGACCTTGTCCGGTACTGCATATGTGGAAAAATTTGCGCAGTATGGGCGTTAAGGTTGTCTTGCTTTTAAATTTATTCCAGGCAGTTTATGAAATTAAACTTATCAAAAAAACGTAATGCCTTTATTACTCCGGCAACAGATAATTTTTTCCGGGACATTTACCAGATTTATAAATTCACCGGATTGTTTTTTAAGGAGGCATTTTCCCCGCCATTTAAAGGACGGGAAACCGTTCGCCAATTCTATGCAATCGGCGTTCAATCATTACCGTTAATTTCAGTAACTGGTTTTGTAACCGGCATTGTTTTTACGAAACAATCACGTCCATCGCTGGCAGAGTTTGGCGCCACTTCATGGTTGCCTTCCTTAATTGCCATTGCCATACTTCGTGCGCTGGCACCGTTAATTACCGCGTTGATTACATCGGGAAAAGTAGGTTCAAACATCGGTGCAGAACTTGGCTCCATGAAAGTAACAGAACAAATAGATGCCATGGAAGTATCAGCATCCAATCCATTTAAATTTTTAGTAGTTACACGTGTTATGGCAACAACGTTAATGCTGCCGGTACTGATGCTCTACACCGGCTTTATTGCATTGATGGGTGGCTTTATCAATATCCACGCAAATGAAATGACCAGCTTTGCCAGCTTTTTCGAAAAGGCTTTTGAACGGATTACTTTTCTCGATCTTTTTTCATCGGTGATAAAATCGTTGTTCTTCGGTTTTACGATTGGCATAGTAAGTTGCTATAAAGGTTATACTACCTCACAGGGAACAAGAGGCGTGGGTATTGCGGCAAATGGGTCCGTAGTTATTTCTATGTTCTTAATTTTTGTGGAAGAAATTATAGCCGTTCAAATTACCAGCTGGCTGCGCTGATGGGAGGATAAACAGGTATAGAAAAATTAACAGGAATATACATTAAACGGCTTGTTGGGCTGGCTATCTCTGTGAAGGAGATAATCCGGGAAAACCTATCAACATGATCAGGATGATGCACGCAAATTTGTTTTCGAAACCTTCGGGAAAAGTAGTTGTACCAATCAGTCTAATCCGTGTGACCCGTGTTACTTACCGGCATAAAAAAGTAGTCGCCGGTAGTTTAAATAATAAACATGAAGAAAGATACGGCACATATTAACTGTGACAATATCATCATTGATATCAGAAAGCTGGAAAAATCTTTTGGTAGCAATCATGTACTGCGTGGCATTGATTTGCAGGTATACGAAGGAGAAAATGTGGCGGTGCTGGGCAGATCAGGTACCGGTAAATCGGTCCTTATAAAAATTATTGCCGGCCTGTTAAAACCAGATGCCGGTACCGCCATTGTATTGACTGAGAACGTTGCAGAACTGAACTACAAAGCACTGGAAAAACTTCGTTTAAAAATTGGTTTTTCTTTTCAAAACAGCGCTCTGTATGATAGTATGACAGTAAGAGAAAATCTTGCGTTTCCATTACAACAAACCGGAAAGAAATTATCACAGAAGGAATTGCAAAAAGACATTGAAGAAGCATTGGATGCAGTTGGCTTATTACTGGCACTTGATCAGTTGCCATCAGAATTATCGGGTGGTCAGCGTAAGAGAATTGGCATTGCACGCACACTGATCATGAAACCGGCGGTTATGTTGTATGATGAGCCTACGGCGGGTCTTGACCCCATTACGAGCGGTGAAATAAATGATCTCATTAATGAAGTACAGCAGAAATATCATACTACGTCTATTATCATTACGCATGATCTTACCTGCGCTAAAACAACGGGTGATCGTGTGGCAGTTTTATTGGACGGGTTGTTTTTAAAGACAGGGAGTTTTGAAGAAGTATTTGCTTACCACGATGACAGGATTAAAAATTTTTACGATTATAATTTTATAACTACATGAGTACAGCTAGCAATAAAAGAGCCGTTATAGTGGGTCTTTTCATCAGCATTGGCATCATCATATTTTTGGTGGGCATCTTTACATTAGGCGGCCAGCAAAAAACATTTACCTCTTCTTTAACGGTCACTGCATTGTTTAATGATGTAAGCGGCTTACAAAAAGGGAACAATGTTTGGTTCTCGGGCGTTAAAATAGGCACAGTAAAAAAGATAAGTTTTTTTGGGAAGTCCCAGGTGCAGGTAATTATGAGCGTAGATAAAAAAGCAGAGGATTTTATACGGAAGGATGCGAAAGCAAAAATTGGATCAGATGGTTTAATTGGCAACAAAATAATTGTTTTGTATGGTGGCACGCAGGCAGCTGCGCCTATCGAAAACAATGATAGCCTGGCTGCTGAAACAGCATTAAGTTCAGAAGACATTATGGCTACGCTGCAAAA
>JBDUAY010000167.1:0-11017 GCA_040004415.1 Bacteroidota bacterium
TGTCTAATTGCCCGATTTCGACACTGTTCCCTGATTAAGCTTTTGTACTACTGTGATTTCAACTCCACCAATCCTACTTTTTGAGAGTCGACGAATTAATTTAAAAAATTTCTATTTGGGATCATCCACTTTTCTGTAGTCAATGAATTTTCATCTCCCTGGCCGGTGTCTACCAACCATGATAGCGTAAGGCAAGATGAATGTTGTTTTGAAAATTAAACCGCGAACAAAAGATCAGCATAGATTTACTGTACACGTGTGCGACGCCAGTCCGAACGGGGCTCATCCGGGCGGGCAAGAATGCTGCGCAATGGCCTGATGTCCGGCCCATAAAAAATTAAATATTGATATTGGTTTTCATGCTGGCAGACGAGCGCGGACAGAGCATATTAATACCAATTACTGAAGAATACAAATTACCCCCGCTGGCTAGCGTACAGACATAAGTGAAGATAACGGATAACGCAGATTCTTATAATTCATCATATCTACTTTGATACTTCCAACGCTGATGGGGCTTTCAACACGCAGTGGTAAATGATTGGCATCATCACTCACCCATACCAGCATTTTTTCTCCGCCTTCAAAAATAGTTCCCTTCACCAGCAGCGGCTTAAATTTTATCGCCCTGAACTTACCATATTTTGTTTTGATGGTTTCTTTACCCATATACCGGATGTACAAATTATACACCTCATTATCCAGGAACATGGTAAAAGGTATTTTATCGTCTGGTTTATATTTATTGAAATTGATATTACGGGCATAAAAAATAGCACTTACTACATCCTGGATGCAATCGGGTGTTTTAAAAACACCATTGTTAGTAATGGCTGTATTGGTCTGACGGTTAAATGTAACGTTCTCATATTTTTTATATCCGCCTTCATCTATATTGCGCAAAAATTTCATTGGCTGCAAAGAAGTGGTGTCTACAAAAGATTCATATTTATCGCGCACCCTGAAAAAACTATCATAAAAACTATACGTTTTTCCGGTGCCGGTGATATGATAAACCGGCTTGTTATTAAACTGTTCAAGGTTTACGTTAAAGCTTGCTTCGCCTGCCGCAATAAATACACCCAGTGTGTAGTAAACCGTATAGGTACTTGTTTCTCCCGCAACAAAAGCAGTGTTGTGTATGCCACAAAATTCATCCCCTGCATTTAATATACAGCAACAGAAGAGCATTAGGGTCAATGATAGGATTCGCTTCATTTATCAGAAAATATTTTGAGACTTAAAAATAATAAACTACCGGCTAATGCCGGTATAACAAGATTTATAAACCATATAGCTGTTGCTGCCCCGGCGATACCAAATTTATTGGTGCTTACCAGCGTAAACAACAACAGGCTAACCTGCCCGCGTATACCTACTTCTGCCAGCGCAATCGTAGGCGTTATGGCAAGAATAAGATACAAAACACTAATCAGCCAAAAGGAATGCCAGATACTGGCGTCCACACCAAACAATTGCAGCAGTAAGATATATTGAAAAACAAAAATGATATAACGTGCAAACGATAGCATCATTGTTCTTAACAAAATTGTAACAGGAAGATCTTCAATAATGGCAATGTGCTGGAGAAATGGTCGCGCTTTCGGTATTTTTTCAATCCATTTTATTAGTTGACCCATCCTGAAATACAATAAAAGCAAGCAAATAGTTACCAGTAAACTACCGTAAAACAATACACGTATCCATATATAATAACGGGCGATGCCGGTTGCCGTGATTTGATTTGTTAGCAGGAATAACAAGCCACCTGAACCAGCCACGAGTGTAATTATAAGCTGGCTGAAACTACCTGCAACCGTTAGTGAAAGCGCTTTCCAGCGATACCCTTCATGTATGTATAATACGCGGCCACCAAATTCACCAATGCGGTTGGGTGTGTTCATGGAAAATGCAAGTCCGGCTAATATTGCTTTAAAAGAATTGAAAAAGCCAATCATTTCTACCGGTTTTAATAAGACTTGCCATTTTCTCGCTTCCAGCCCCCAGTTTATTGGTACCAGTAGCAGCGTCAGGTAAATTTTCCAGGATTGTTCCCCGGTAATGGAAACACGCAAATTGTGTAAAGTCTCATGTAAATCAGGCTGATTTTTTATTTGACTGTAAATAGAATAAGAAAGCCAGATGAATAAAAGCGGACCTATCCCATAATTGAGCAGTATTTTGATATTTTTGTTTTTAATAAACATCTTTTCAAAAATAACTGATACTTCTTGCATACAGGTTCAAAAATAATTTTAGGGATCGACCCCGGCACGGTAGTGATGGGATACGGATTAATTGCTGTTAAAGGAACTACGATAAAGTTGGTTGAAATGGATGTTTTAAAATTGGGTGGCAAGAAAGATATTTACGAACGACTTGAAATGATACATTCCACTATCTGCAAAATTATACAAACGCACCGGCCGAATTTATTCGCTATTGAGGCGCCGTTTTTTGGCAAAAATGTACAGAGTATGCTGAAGCTTGGCCGTGCGCAGGGTGTGGCCATTGCCGCAGCCATGCAGTCGAACATACCAGTGACTGAATATTCTCCGAAAAAAATAAAACAATCTATTACTGGTAACGGCAATGCAGATAAACAGCAGGTATGGAAAATGCTGCAGCATATTTTACAGTTGGCGGAAGTGGATATAAAATACTTTGATGCTTCCGATGCGCTGGCGGTAGCATTGTGCCACCATTACCAAACCAATTCTGCGGTTCAATCAACTACAGCACCCCATGTAAAAAAAGCGAAAGGCTGGGATGAATTTATTGCGAAGAATCCGGGAAGGGTGAAGCAGAAGTAAAATGCCTGGTGCCTGGTGTTTCGATTCGCAATTGGTGCTGTACCATATACCGTTATGTGAACTTCCTTTATTTTTATATTTCTGCGTCAGCACATGTCAACGTTTATGATATTTCCAATTTTGCAGTATAACTTCCTGTTATGTGCCATAATGTTTTACTATTGGTTTGGTTATAATGTGTCAGGTAAATTTGTTGGATGACAGCCATCCCCGAAATATTTTCTTACGCCGCCTGCCTTGAATGTGCGCGCTGTAAAACATGTTATCCTGTTTCCGGCATTAACACATTTGCAACCTGTTGTAATCAGCCCCTGGTTGTTAAATATGATCATCCATCCGGATTTTATAAGGAAGATCTTGTCTTTCGTGAAAACAGCATGTGGCGGTATTTTGAAATGCTGCCGGTAATGGAGAGAAAAAATATTGTAACACTTGGTGAAGGCATGACACCCATTTTACCGTTAGAAAGATTAGCAGCATTGTATGGGTTTTCAGATCTGCTGATGAAAGATGAATCTTCTAACCCAACCGGATCTTTTAAGGCGAGGGGACTAAGCGCAGCAGTATCAAAAGCAAAAGAACTGGATATTAAGAGATGCATTGTGCCAACGGCCGGTAATGCAGGCGGGGCGCTGGCTGCGTACTGTGCGCGGGCCGGAATAGCCTGTACCGTAGTCATGCCACGGCTCACACCCAACGTATTTAAACAGGAATGTGAATTGTATGGTGCTGAATTAATACTGGTGGATGGTTTGATTAACGACTGCGCAAAAAAAGTAGCGGAACTAAGACAAACAGGCGATTATTATGATGTATCAACTTTGAAAGAACCTTATCGCCTGGAAGGCAAAAAAACAATGGGCTATGAAATTGCAGAACAACTAAACTGGCAATTGCCCGATGTAATTATATATCCGGCTGGTGGTGGTACCGGGTTAATCGGTATCTGGAAAGCTTTTAGAGAAATGATTGATATGGGCTGGATAGAAGACAGTGAGCATTTGCCAAAAATGATTGCTGTTCAAAGTAAGCAATGCGCGCCCGTTGTTCGGGCATTTTATAATGCTGAAGGTTGGAAAGAGGGTTTTACGCCACAGCCTTCGCTGGCCAACGGACTGGCAGTACCGTATCCTTTTGGTATGGATATGATGCTGGACGTGTTGCATGAAAGTGACGGAACAGTTTATGCGGTAAGCGAAGAAGAAATTGTTGAAGGTGTGAAGGAAATAGCGCGCGCAGAAGGGATGATTGTTTCACCGGAAGGCGCTGCCACCTGGAAAGCGCTGCTGCATTTGCGCCGTATGAAAGAGGTTGATTCTGCTGATAAAATTGTGTTACTGAATACGGGTAGTGGGTATAAATATTTAGAGAATTTGATTTGATCAACTGTTTTACAGTTTTCCCGCAGATGCAGGCGATTAGATAAATACAGATGAAAAGTGATATTATTTTCGGCCATGCTATTACTGCATCGAAACATAACTAAGTTTACAGCCGGGAAGAAAAATAATAAATAAAATATGCATAGGTTCCGGATAGTTATATGCAGAAGGATGAATACCGGCACTTAAACCAACAGCTAAAGGCTTACTGCTGACAGCTTCGCTACACATTCACTTTCTCTGCCATTAATTGTTTCACCAGCAATTCAAGTTCTTGTAATCTTTTTTCTATTTCAGGGAGATTGCGGGCCATGGCCTGCGCGCGGATAGCCTGGTTGTAATTATAAGCCGGGGAGCCCGTAACCGCCATATTGGGTTTTAATGATTTTCCTAAACCCGCCTGGGCATTTACTTTGGAGCCATCTGCCAATTGCAAATGACCTGCGATGCCTGCCTGTCCGCCAATCATTACACCATTGCCCAGTTTAGTACTGCCGCTGATACCTGCCTGCGCTGCAATAACACTTGACGCGCCAATTTCAACATTGTGTGCCACCTGTATCAGGTTATCCAGTTTAGCGCCCCGTCTTATAATGGTAGACCCAATGGTGGCGCGGTCAATGGTTGTATTGGCACCAATTTCTACGTGGTCTTCAATGATTACGTTTCCTATCTGAGGCACTTTTTTAAAGCTGCCATCTGTCTGCGGTGCAAATCCAAATCCATCACTGCCAATAACAGTTCCCGCGTGAATTGTAATGTTTTTACCCAGCACGCAATCGTGGTAAATTTTTACACCGGCATGTAAAATGGTATTGTCGCCTACCTGTACGTTATCGCCCAAAAAAACATGTGGGAATATTTTTACGTTGTTACCTATTACAACATTTTCACCCAGGTAAGCCAATGCTGCAATAAAAACTTGCTCGCCCAGCTTAGCCGTTTTGGCAATGTAAGAGGGTTCCTGTATACCTACCATTTGCTGTGAAGCAATTTCCTGGTATTTAGAAAGCAAGTTCGCAAATGCGGTATATGCATCGGGTACGCGTATCAGGGTAGCCGTAACGGGTTGTTTTAATTCTTGTGTCTCGTTTACAATGATCACAGAAGCCCGTGTGCAATACAAATATTCTTCATACTTAGGATTGGCAAGAAAGGCCAGCTGACCAGGTTCTGCTTCTTCAATTTTACCAAAGCTTGCTACCTGCGCTTCAGCATCACCTTCTGTTTTACCATTGATGAGCAAAGCTATTTGTGCGGCGGAAAAAGTCATAGTGTTATTGGTTCATGGTTTACATTCATGGTTAATGGTTTGAGTGCGCTGGTACTCACAATTCAGGCTGCATAGTAACAAATATAAAATTTTTTCATTGGGCGGGAGAGATTGTGTTGTATTAAGGCATTGTCAACTTTCGATATATCTTTTATGCTTCCGTCTTTAAATAAAATATTGATATGTTCTTCAGTAGGGTCGTAGGTGGTATTGGTTGCTTCGCCCGTAAATACGAGATAAGCTCCTTCGGCTTCGGTGATATGTAGTTTGCTGCAAATATTATTCCGCATGGTTTGTACATATGCATCCTCAAAAGGTTCTTGCTGAAATTTAACTTTTAACAAACGGCGTTCTACCAGGGCCCGGCATAAAATTGATAAAACAGGATCCGGGTGAAACATCCAATTTTTAATGGTGCTTAACACATCGTAATCATCCATGATGCAAAATTTGCCAAGATGCTCATTCATGTTACGGCTTTCTTCCGGATGTTGAAGAAAGAAGTCAAACCCCGCTGTAGTAGCATGCAATTTTTCTCCCTTGCTAATCAGTTCTTTCGCCCTTTCAATAATACGCACCGCTGTTTTTTCTGCACTCAATACTGTTTTATGCAGATATACCTGCCAGTACATTAATCGTCTTGAGACCAGGAATTTTTCTATCGAATAAATTCCTTTTTCTTCCACCATTAATTCTCCATCATATACTGTGAGCATTTTTAAAATGCGATCGTAGCCGATTACCCCTTCAGAGACACCAGAAAAAAAACTGTCTCTTGTAAGGTAATCCATTCTGTCTACATCCAGTTGTCCGCTGATCAGCTGATGTAAAAATGGCTTAGAATATTTATCAGTGAATATTCTGATAGCGATGTCAAGTTTGCCGCCCAATTCATTATTAAGATGATGCATAATCAACAGCGAAAGATCTTCATGGTGCACATTTTCCAGCAACTCATGCTCGAGTGCATGAGAAAAAGGGCCATGACCTACATCGTGCAGAAGAATAGCAATCTTTGCACCCAGTTCTTCTTCGGGTGTTATTTCGATGCCCTTGCTTTTGAGTTCATTTAATGCACCGCACATGAGATGGTAGGCGCCCAAAGAATGGTGCAACCGCGAGTGTACTGCACCCGGATAGACCAATGATGCAAACGCCATTTGGTGCACACGGCGCAAGCGCTGATAATATGGATGCGCAATAATTTGCAACAACAATGGATGATCAATTGTAATAAAGCCATACACCGGATCATTAATTATTTTTCTTGCAAATGAAGCCATTACTGTTGTTTATTTGTTAAATAACCCAAGCCATGCAGCGCACAAAAGTACAAAGGCTGATTAGATAAATTACATTTGTTTGGAAGAAGCTATTCAGCCATTCGCTTTTAGCTGTTAGCGCCGGTAATTTTTTGGCTTTTTGTTAATCGCTAACGCGTACAGCTATGGGCTCAAAAAAGAAATAACTTAATTAATACAAACGCAGATAAAAATAATTCACACATGGCTGTTGCAACAATACTCTGGGTAGATGATGAGATAGAAAGTTTACAATCGCAAAAATTATTTTTAGAGAACAAAGGCTATATCGTTCATACGTTAACGAATGGGTTTGATGCCATTGATTACGTAAAAGATCATTTGGTAGATGTTGTGCTGCTGGATGAATCAATGCCGGGTATTACCGGGTTAGAAACCATCGCCAAAATTAAAGAAGTCAACCAGCAGGTACCTGTTGTGCTCATTACAAAAAATGAGACGGAGAACATCATGGATGAAGCCATCGGCAGCCAGATAAGTGACTACCTGATTAAGCCTGTTAACCCCAACCAGGTGTGGCTTAGCCTTAAAAAAATTCTGGATAATAAACGATTGGTGGCAGAGAAAACAACGTCTGCTTATCAACAGCAGTTCCGTAATTTATTTATGGCGCTGAACAGTAATCCTGATTATAACGAATGGATGGATATTTATAAAAAACTGGTGTATTGGGAACTTGAAATGGGCAAGAGCGATAGCCCGGAAATGATGGAAGTATTTCAATCGCAAAAGCAGGAAGCCAATACAGAATTTTTCAAATTTATATCCAGGAATTATTTATCGTGGATCAATCCAAAATCTGGTAAGGCGCCGGTGATGAGTCATACACTGATGCAGCAAAAAGTTTTTCCAACACTTGAAAAAGGGATACCTACTTTTTTTATTTTAATTGATAACCTGCGGTTTGATCAATGGAAAGCGATACAACCCATTTTTGCCGAAAGCTTTCGTATTCTTGAAGAAGAGACTTTTTATAGCATACTTCCAACGGCTACGCAATATTGCCGTAATGCTATTTTCGCCGGCCTGATGCCGTTAGATATTGAAAAGCAATTCCCCAACCAATGGAAAAATGATGAAGAGGAAGGCGGTAAAAATTTATATGAAGAAGATTTTTTACGCGGTCAGCTTAAAAGATTGAAGAAAGATAATATTAAAACATCCTATACAAAAATTGTAAACAACCATGCAGGGCAGGAACTGGTAAACAATATTCATAATTTATTGGGTAACGATTTAAATGTGATCGTGTACAATTTTGTTGACATGTTAAGTCATGCAAGAACAGAAATGGAAGTGTTGAAAGAGCTGGCCAGCGATGAAATGAGTTACCGGTCTTTAACACGCAGCTGGTTTGAGCATTCCCCGCTGCACCAGGCGTTCAAAAAGATAGCAGATAAAAAAATAAATATTGTGCTGGCAACGGATCACGGCACCGTGCGCGTGAAAACACCCAACAAAGTTATTGGCGATAAACAGACCACTACTAATCTCCGGTATAAGCACGGGCGCAATCTAAATTACGAGCCGAAAGAAGTATTGGCTTTTCGGGATCCCAAAGAAGCAGGATTGCCGGTACCAACCGTTAATTCATCTTTTATTTTTGCGAAGGAGGATGGCTTCTTGTGCTATCCTAATAATTACAACTACTATGTAAATTATTACCGCAATA
Organism: Bacteroidota bacterium; assembly: GCA_040004415.1. GTDB lineage: Bacteria > Bacteroidota > Bacteroidia > Chitinophagales > Chitinophagaceae > JACMLD01. The sequence continues at coordinate 8,463 of JBDUAY010000167.1, forward strand.
CTTTTCAGCACGGCGGTGTCAGCCTGGAAGAAATGATTGTGCCGGTGGTTAGGATGACGAGCAAGTAAAGGTCTGAACTGGGATTTGCAGGATTGATGGGATTTACAGGAAAGGGAAGAAATTACAAATTTGATTTCCTGATTTGCCTCCGTGAAAGACCTCTTTTTCCTCAGTGGTAAAAAAACTGCAAAGATTATTGATTGTTTGTGGAAAAACAAAACAGGTATTTGCCACTCATCACCGAACAGGAAGTTATTTTTGTACCTGTATAAATTGCATTCAGAAACAACGATATGAAATACAATCAGACTGGACTGGATAAAATAGAAAAAATACTCGACGAAACCGGGTATGTGATTAGGTATGAACGGGGCAATTTTCAAAGTGGTTATTGCATTCTGGAGGAAAGAAAAGTGGTGGTTTTAAATAAATTCCTTCAAATGGAAGGGCGGATTAATACACTGATGGATATTGTGCCCCAACTATCTATCGCACCAGATTTGCTGACACCAGAGGCACGAAAAACCTACGATGAGATACTATCAAAATACCACGAAGAAGAGAAGTAGCAATAAGCTTTTAGCCGTAAACGGATAGTTGTTAACTTACATGAATCTTTCAAAGCCGGAATAATCATACAACAACTACATTGTCATATCCTCCAATCACCATAACATTACTTGGAACCGGTACAAGCAGTGGCGTGCCCATGATTGCATGCCCGTGCGAGGTTTGTCATTCTGTTAATCCCAAAGACAAAAGATTTCGTTGCAGCATCCTGGTGCAATCTGCTACTACCACGCTGGCGGTAGATGCGGGGCCGGATTTTAGATCACAAATGTTACGGGCAAATGTTACCCACCTGGATGCTATCTTATTTACGCATCCGCACAAAGATCATGTTGCAGGGTTGGATGATGTGCGCGCATTTAATTTTTTTTCTGGTAAGCCGATGAATATTTATGCCAACGAGTTAACACAGGAAGTAATCATTCGCGAATTTCCGTATGCATTTTCTGAAAAGAAATACCCGGGCCTTCCAGAAATTAATTTAAATTCTATTGATACGGAACCTTTTATGGTGGGCGATATTACCATTACACCGGTATTGGTATGGCATTTAAAGATGCCTGTGCTGGCGTTCAGGTTTGGAAAATTTACCTATATAACAGATGCCAACAGAATTGAGGCAGCAGAAAAAGAAAAGATAAAAGGCAGCGATGTATTGGTATTAAATGCACTCAGAAAAGAAAAGCATATCTCTCATTTTTCGCTGGGCGAAGCAATTGACATTGCACATGAGTTACAGGTTCCTCAAACCTGGCTAACACATATCAGTCATCAGTTAGGCAAACACGATGATGTAAACGCAGAACTTCCCAATGGAATCGCACTGGCGTATGATACATTACAAATAAAAATATAGCTGTTGCTACATATTTTCTGGTGAAATAAGTTTAATTTTCGTTCACCTTATTTTATGTGGAAAAATTTTGTAAAAGACTACCTGAGCTTTACAAAGAAAGATCGCGTTGGCGTGATTGTTCTGGTAACGCTTATTTTTATTGTTGTGTTGCTGCCATATGCGTGGCCGGCAAAAAAAGTAAAGCAGGCTGATCCGCAAGAGATTGAAAAGATCAAATTGTTAGCTGCAGAGTTAAATAAAGCGAATGATGCGCCCGCCTCATCGTCCTATACAAAAAAGAACGAATACAAACCCGGCAGTTATCCCACCACAAAAGATTACGATAAAGATAAAGCGGTATTATTTTATTTTGATCCCAATACATTAGACGCAGCCGGATGGGAGCGGCTGGGTGTGCGTGAGAAAACGGCGGCAACCATAGTGAAATATATTTCTAAAGGCGGAAAGTTCAGAAAGCCGGAAGACATCAGCAAAATTTATGGATTGTTTAAAGATGAGGTAGCGCGATTGATGCCGTATGTTAAAATAGTAGCACAGGCCAATGTTGAAAAAAAATATTATGATGATAAACGTATTGACGAAAAGTATCTGAATGAAAAAAAGCGATATTTCAACAATGATAAGCCTGCCTACACTTCCACTTACCCTGCAAAAAAAACGTTTCCTTTAAAGCAGATCGAGATAAATACTGCGGATACCTCTGTGTTGATTGCATTACCCGGTATTGGCAGCAAGCTGGCGGCACGCATTGTTAATTTCAGGGATAAGCTGGGCGGATTTTATTCAGTGAAACAAGTAGGAGAAACGTATGGATTACCGGATTCAACCTTTAGTAAAATACAGTCTTCGTTGCAATGTAATCATGCCGCTGTAAAACAATTTAATATCAACACTGTGGATGCCAACACGCTGAAGCAACATCCGTATATACGATGGAATTTGGCGAACGCCATTGTTCAGTACCGGGCGCAACATGGAAATTTTAAATCGATAGAAGATCTGCAGCTGATTGCTGTTATTACGCCAGATATTTTTGAAAAGGTGAAAGCGTATTTGGTGGTGCAGTAAAGCAGTATGTACAAAATGCGTTGTGAATACCGCTCATTTCCTTCTCTGTGGCCGGCTTCTC
>JBDUAY010000581.1:0-3266 GCA_040004415.1 Bacteroidota bacterium
GTAATCAGCGGTAGTTTAAAAGGTATTGAAATTGCCTGCGAACGCATGAAAGCTGCTGGTGCAAAAAGAGCATTGGTATTACCAGTAGGTGGCGCATTTCATTCTCCGTTAATGGAACCCGCAAAAAAGGAATTGAAGGATGCTATTGAAAAAACAACATTTCATCAGCCTACTTCACATGTGTACCAGAACGTAGTTGCAAAAGCCGTTTATGATCGGGAAGAAATAAAGCAAAATTTAATTGATCAGCTAACAGGTGCCGTTCGTTGGACACAAAGCGTGCAGGCGATGATAAAAGACGGCGCTTCTAAATTTACGGAAGTGGGCCCTGGTAAAGTGTTGCAGGGTCTTGTATTAAAAATTGATAAAACAATGCAGGTCGCAGGGATCAGTTAAAATTGTATATTAACATTGGGTTCCGTTTAGTAATTTATATATGCATGGTGTGATTAAGAAGAGGCTGTTCCAGTTCGTTTTAATCTTACTGCTACTCACAAGCTAGTCATCAATTGCATTTGGCAAAGACCGTAACTGCACATCAGGCAAAAAGAGTAATCGCTACACGTTAATAGAACAATTGATCCATTCCGGATCAAGACTTGCGTTGTAATATTTTTTATAAAAATTAATAGCCGGTTCGTTCCAGTCGAGCACCTGCCAAACCATACCGCTTAATTTTTTTTCTTTGGTTTCATTAATGAGTGCATCAAACAATAATTTACCCATTCCATTTCCACGCATTTTTTCAGTCACTACTAAATCTTCTAAGTACAAGCGCTGACCTTTCCAGGTAGAATACCGGATATAATATAAAGCAAAACCTTCCACGTTTCCATCCACTTCGGCTACAAAGGCCCACCAGACAGGGTTCTGGCCAAATCCACTTTCTTCAAAATGATCAAGTGTAACGGTTACTTCCTGCGGCGCTTTTTCATAAACCGCCAGTTCAGTTATCAATTCTAATAACCTTGGACAATCTTCTCTTACAGCTTTGCGAATGATGATGCTCATTATTTGTTGCTAATTATACATTATTAATTGGCTTTATACCCTGGCCCTTTAACAAACCTGCCAGGCGTAGCACCGGTATGTGTTCCATCTTTCAAAACCTGCACGCCGTTTACAAATACATCAATAACGCCGGTAGCATACTGATGCGGTTTATCATAGGTTGCATGATCTGTAATTGTTGCGGGATCGAAAATAACGATGTCTGCATAATTACCCACTTTTAACGCTCCGCGTTTCAACAGCTTTAGATGTTTTGCAGGCAGGTTGGCCAATTTCTTAATGGCATCTTTTATAGTAAGCATTTTTTCATCGCGGCTATATTTTCCCAGGACGCGTGCAAAATTTCCGTAAGCACGTGGATGGGCATTTGATTTCAGAAAAACACCTTCTGTTGTATACGATGCTTCATCGCTGCCAAAACTGACCCAGGGCAATGCTACTTGTTTCTTTACATTGTCTTCATTTATCATAAAATAGGCAACGCCTACTCTTGTACTGTCCTGTATAATTAAATCCATAGCGGTTTCTTCTGGCGTTTTTCCACGAATGACGGCTACTTCTGCCAATGTTTTGCCTGTAAATTTTTTTAATGAATCCTGTTTAAAGCTTAACAGCAAAACATGTGTAGCGCCCTCAGATCCATAATATAAATTTTCCCAATCCGTGGCATTTGTATTCATGGCTGTTGCCATTTGTTTCCTAATAACCGGATCATGCAAACGCTGCCACAATTTTCCAAAACCACCGTCCTGTAATGAAGGTGGAAAGGCAGATGTCATACCCGTAGCGCCCGCCACATACGTGTACATATCTGCGGTAATGTCGAGCCCTTCTTTCCGCGCACGTTCTACCCGCCTGATAACACTATCCATCTTACCCCAGTTACCTTTGCCAGCTGCTTTCAAATGACAAATTTCTGCGGGAATATTTGCCTCTTTTGATATGGTAATAAGCTCTTCCACGGCTTCATATAATTTATTTCCTTCGCTGCGCATATGGCTATCATATGTTCCGCCGTACTTAGCTGCTTCTTTTGATAAAGCAATCAATTCATCTGTTTTGGCAAAAAAATCAGGTGGATAAATCAATGCATTGGTAACGCCCAGTGCTCCTTCTTGCATAGCCTGGCGTACCAGCAATTTCATACTGTCGAGTTGTGCCGGGGTAGGGGCTTTGTTATCTTCTCCTATCACGTATTGGCGCACTGCGCCCGTTCCAACAAATGTTGCAATATTACAGGAGATACCTTTTTTCTCGAGGAAATTCATATATTCTCCCAATGTATTCCATCCCACTTTGTATTTTATATCGCCCTGCCCATCCTGCTGCTGCTGTTTCATCTTTGCGTTGTAAGGGCCCATGCTCGATTCTGTAAATATCTCAGTAGTTACACCTTGCCTGATGTCTCCTTGCGATCTTCCGTCCTGAATAAGCGATTCTTCGGAATGCCCCATCATATTTATAAAACCCGGCGCAACAGCCATTCCTTTCGCATCGCTTTCTTTATTGGCCTTTGCATCTTTAAGATCTCCAATGAAGGCGACGGTATCTCCATTAATAGCGATATCTGCTTTGTACGGGTCACCGCCATTGCCATCATAAATTACTCCGTTGCGGATGATTGAATCATAAACAGGATGTTGTTTACAGGAATAAAAAGCTAGTAAAACAAAGAGTAAAAAACAGACATTTCTTTTCATTATCATTTAATTTTTTGGGTAGCTTTCCAAAGTTCCATTCCGCTGAACAGATAATTTAGTGTAAAAAAAGCCTGGAGTTGCAGGCTCTTAAAGTTATCAACTTATTGGAGAAGAATAAATTTTGTTTGACTTCTATAACCTAGGAATTTCACGCCTGGCTGAATGATGAAGTAGGACAGGGAAAGACGCAGAAAATAGAGATGAAAACCTTCACTTTATAAAATTCAATATCCTGCAAATGCTGCAAATTTTATCAATCCCAGTTCAGGCAATTTCATGTTTCATGCAGCGCGCGCAAAGAAGCACCGACCACAGCAGCAGAAGACCTTTTCATGAAGACACAAAGAAACAAAGATGCAAAGAATCACTCTATAAAATTCAATATCCTACAATCCTGCACTCTCATCAATCCCAGTTCAGACAATTACTGCGCCAGCGAAATATTAATCTTCACCCCGCCTTTTGTATTGGTAATAGGTGCAGAGGTAGAAATTTTTGGTTCCGTTCTGCGCTGATCAAAATACAGGATTATTTTTACGCGGTTGTTCAGCACGT
>JBDUAY010000168.1:0-10998 GCA_040004415.1 Bacteroidota bacterium
GCACTGTATGTTGAAATGCCAATTGAACCCGTGCCAATGGAATAAAAATAATAATGCAGTGCGTTCGTAATTTCCAGTTTGGGATCATCCTGCTCCCCGTTCTTCTTTCTCAATTCCCTGAATTCCTTTAATGCTTCTCCTGTAAGCGAAAAATCATAAAAGGCATCGGGAACATCCCTTGTAACCTGCATTTGCCTGGCAACAACCGGGTGAAAACTATAGGGAATATTAGTAATGGTTTTGCCGGTTACAATAGCATAATCATAGTTCAACAAATAATCGCTATCGTCATGGTGAATGTTGATCATGGTATTCCTGCATTCACTAAACCCCAGGGTGTGCAGTTGTTCAAATAATATTTTACAGATATTCAGCAGGTCGTCCGGTTTTCTCATGGCCATCGCAACAGACCTCACTTTTTCCAATGCAGTTTCCATTTCCAGTTCGCGGTTTTTCACCTCTACTGCTTTTCTTTTTTGCTCCAGCTCTTCAATGGTTTCCTCCAGTAAAATAGCCGTTGTTCTTTTTACCTTTTTTGTTCTATCGAGTTTGAAAGCTGTTATCTCTATTTCTTTATCAATCTCCTTAATCTTTTTTATCAAAGGATCTCTTTCATCGTCACTTAAGTGTGCCGACTGCTGAATAGAATCTAATAATTGCTGAAGCTTTTGATTCATTTATTTTTCTTTTAATGCTACACAACATGTTGTCAGGTTATGCATTTCTAAATCGCCACCGGTAGCCCTTGCCAATTCCGCATTAGAGAAAAATCCGGCCATCGGAACGTTCCAGATATTTTTCAATCCTTCTATCTCCTGTTGTATCATTGGCCCTAAAGCAACCTGCCTGCCAGCGCAGCTAAAAACAATTACCGCATCTGCTTCCGGCATTTCAGTGTCTTTCAACTCCTGGCAATTGCCGATTACTTTCTCTACCACATCAAAATCAGGTGGCAATGAAAAACGCACTTTACAACCTTGCGGCACCGAGCCACTGCAATAAAAAGAACGATCGTCCCAATCGATTAGCAGACCCGGCCGCATTACAGGATCGCCTTTTTCTCTTTGCATTTGTAACGGGAACGTAGAAGCGATTTCCAATATCAGGTTTTTATTTTCGGGCGATACATTTTGAATGCCGCCATATTTTGCAGTGAGGTCAAGAACAGGAATATCATCTACCGTAAAAACATGGTTGCCCTCGCTTTTGGTAACTGTTCTTAGGGTACCAACTGCATTCCAGCCACAGGTAGCGCGGCCTTTTATTTTTATTTTATCTTCATCCAGCACCAGGACGATCAATCCCATATCACTTTGCCACGAATTGGTAAAAACAAACTGTTCAGAAAAGCTGTAATCATCACCGGCAGCGCCACCATATACATTTACATCTTTACCAATAATATCTTCAAAACCCAGCAACAATGCTTCAGCGTCTGTTGCTATATGACTGCAGGAAACCAGGAAAGCGGGCTTTGCAAAACGCTCCAATGCTTTCTTCGCAATATCGTGCGCTGTCCCGCGATAATTTTTATCCCGGTATTCATCAAAGAGGATGGTAAAACTTTCGGGTTTTATATCCATCAACAAAACTGCAATGGCGCCATTGGTTATTTCTTCATCCGTAAATTCTCCGTTTGTAGTGGCGCCAAAAATCGCAATACCTGCAGCGTTTAATATCTTGCTGACAGCAACATGATCTTGTTTTTTTGATAGAAAAACAACAGCGAGGGTTGGATTGAAATTGTTGGCCAATAATTGTATCAATGCTGCCTGAATCTCTTCCGTTGAATTTCCTTTGATTGATTTTGCGTTCATATTTTTTACTTCACGATTTTAAAAAAAGTATTCATGATTTATTTGCCTGTCCTTTGCAGATCCAGGTCCTGGAAATCGAAACTGAAATCTATGTTGGGTGAAATACCCTTCATCTTAATGCTTTGTGCTTTGCCATCTTTGTTTGTGCTGAACATGGCCAACGCATCACAATTCATATCCTGGTATTCCCATTTTATAGCAAACGTATTTGCGTTGTAAAACTGCATCGGCCCATTTAGTTTTGGCGAACGAAAGGATTTAAACCACAATTGATCTCCTTTCAAAAAAACCCCGATCTTACCAAACCATTTATCTTCATAAATACCAATATAGTCTGCAGTATTAATCTTCGTGTTTTTGGCAGCCGCAACTGCCTGCCAAACCTTTGTTGTTACATCGTCACCGTTCATTTTTGCAGACTGGTAATCTTTACTATATTTTTCTATCCAGTCGAAATAGCCAAGACCTAAATATTTATCAATGATAGTTTGATTAAGTGCCCTGAAAGCCCAGCCCCCGCTATTTTCGGTGTTGGTTAAAATAACAATACCCAATTTTAAATCAGGAATCATCATTACACTTGTTAGCATACCAGGTAAGCCGCCCGTATGCGCCACCTGCAAATTTCCTTTTGTATCTGTCAAACCCCAGCCCAGGCCATAACCGCTAAAATGCCGGTTATATCTTGGTTCATTGGTTACATTTGTTACAGTATGAATGGTCCACATCTCTTTTTGCCTCGCTTCAGAAAAAAGTTGTTTCTCTGCATTCGTTCCATATTTGCCTTTATTCAACTGGGCTATCATCCACGTGCTCATGTCATGTACATTAGAAAGAATACCGCCGGCAGCGCCGTTAATCTGATCCTGGAATGCAGCAATGGCGCGCATCTTTCCTGTTTCAACAGAATGTGGCGTAGCCAGGTTGGTTTTATCTGTCATTGCTGCAAGCGACGAAAAAGAATTGCTCATTTGCAGTTGATCAAGAATCCTTGTTTGAATGAATTTTTCCCATGTCATGCCACTCACTCTTGCGATTAATTCCCCGGCTATAAAATAAAGCTGGTTATCATAATCATACTGTGTTCTGAAATTTGATACCGGTTTGAAGTATTGAAAAACAGCCAGCTTATCTTTGATGGTAAAGTTTGTGCCGTCCGGGAAATCCATCAGGTCACCGGCTCCCAGGCCGAGGCCGCTTCTATGACAAAGTAAATCTTCTACTAAGAAATTTTCCGTAACATATTCGTTGTACATTTTAAATTCGGGCAGGTAATCTTTCACTTTGTCTTTCCAGGAAATTTTTCCTTCATCCATCAAAATAGATAAGGCGGCCGTAGTAAATGCCTTACTATTAGATGCAATCTGGAAGTTTGTATGCGCATCAACGGGCAACTTTGTATCAACCGATTTTATACCATATCCTTTTTCATGGACAATTTTCCCGTCTTTTACAATCGCAACTGCTATGCCCGCCACGTTGAATTTCTGTAGGGCGCTTTGCACCAATGCATCCACTTCAGCGGAGGAAATTTGTGCGTGACAAGCGGTTGTGACTGAAAAAATGAAAACGGATAAAATAATTATGACAGACTGTATTCTTTTCATTCTATATGAATTTTTTTAACGCTACTCCGATTGTATTCTTAACCTTTAACTATTTAAACCCTATTATAAAACTACTTTCTGAAATTTTTAATTACCTGCCTGTTATTTATTTTCTATTTTTTATTTTAAGGCGACCCGGCTCAGACTTTTGTTCGTCATTTTGCATTGAAGCAGTGTAACCAACAATATCAGTAAATATAATAGCGGCAAGTTGACGAATTTGGGCATTTATTTCTTTTATTTGAACGACCACTCATTTCCCCTGCGCCGGCATCAGTCCCAATTGCGTCATCAAATCGAGGTTGTCAAAAAAATCTCTTTCTTCCGCAATTTTTCCATTATTCATACGTACCAGCGTCACGCCATCCAGATCTACTGTTTTACCGGTTGGAGGTATTCCAAAGAAAAGAGCCGTATGCGTTCCTTTAAAATTCCAATGTTTTACCAGTTTATTTCCCTGGCCGAAAACATCTTTAATGGTAAAGGTTATTTTTGAAAATCCCGTGAGATAATTTGCATAATAAGCCCGCGCGCTATCAATACCAACAACGTCTTTCGGACTGACATGCATGACCAAATCTTTGGTGAAGTTGCTGTCATTGAACAAATCCAGTTTACCCTTATTCATAATTTCATCCCAGGTACGCGTGTATAATTTTATGTTTGCAGCAACGGAATCTGTTGTTGCGGGCGACATTGCTGCAGGGGATGTGCAACCGTCGATTGAAATAAGCCCTGCGCCCAGCAATACAATTACCAAAATACATGTACCGGCTTTTAGTTCTTTAATTAGCATAGTTTTCTTTTTATTTTAATTAACCCGTTTTGACGGGTTTTAAACTCCTTTGATTCTATATTTAAAAAGCCAGCGCCTGGCGCTTTTTAAAAGATCCTCCGGCCGGCTCCTATTTCAATTAATTCTTTTTATTTTGAGGGATAAGCGTGGAAGCAGTGAAGTTTTATAACGGGATTGGATTGGGCTTGCGATAAAATTTATTGTAGTTTGAATTTACATCGCAACATGCATACAACGGCAAAACTCTTTAGAACCATCCGTTGAAATAACGGATATTTATTATCATTCCAATTATTGATTGGGGTTTGAAATCTTTTTTGTACAGGAAGCCAGCTATCCATCACCCTATAAAGGGCAGGACATTGCCTATAAATAAATGCAGCCTGGCTGGTTTTGACCATTGTAGTTATCGTAGAGGGTTAATGCTACAAGATATTAAATTAATTAATGATAACCCTAACTAAAAGGGTGCATTTAAAATTGTCGTTCCGCTTTTCCCTTCTACAGCATAGCTGGAGAGGGGATTAAAAGGGGTGAGGTAAAAAAATGCAGCGACAATTTTAAATGCACCTAACTAAAAAGTCAATAAAAATCACATTGTTTCAACCATCAATTTTTGCAGGTAGGCTTGCTTCAGCGGCGCTCTTTTTTCTTTGCAAAATTGTGTAAAATAATGGTGTGCCTGGAGGAAAGATATTTGCGTTTTATGCCATTGCATTTCTGTTAAAGAAGGGCTTCGGTGCTGAAGTTCTTTAAACAGGTCACCGGCCTTCTCCTCTACAAGGTTCGTTCCCAGGTATTCAAGGTCAGCATCTGCAATAATTGTTTCTAATTTATTTTGTGGGGATTGGGGCATTTTTGTAGCCATTATCATTCCGCAGATCAAATCTATATCGGCAGGAGAATAGGCATACCCGGGCAAATATTGCCGGGCGAGCAGGCAGCTTTCTTTTTCGTGGTTGTAGTAAGTGTTGATGAAGCCGCTGTCGTGCCATAAAGCAGCAGTGGTAAGCATATCTATTTCCTGTTCTGTGCAGTTCTCATACGCGCCAATTTCAATGGCCTTTTCCATAACATACAAAGAATGTTCACAATTATGATAATAATAAAAGGGCGAAAGCTTCTCCTTCAATACTGCAATGACAAATAATTTCATCTGGCTACTTCGCATGGGCCTTCGCTTTTAATATGCCGCCACTCGCCTCTTTAACGGTTTGCACATATATAAACACTTTGGGGTCTATTTTTAATAACGCTTCCTGTATTTGTTTTATTTCAAGACGTGTAACAATGGCAACAATAATTTCAGTGTCTGCCTTAGTATCAAAACTTCCCGGCAGGTAACCACGAACCCCCTTGTATACCGTAATTCCTTTACCCAATTCATTTACCAGGAAATTTTTTATTTCCTCATGCTGGGCGGAAATAATATTTACTGCAGTAAATTGTTCTATACCGTCCACCACATAATTGATGGCCCTTGTTGCCGTAAAATAAGTAATGACAGAATACATAGCCGTTCCAATTGTAAACTGAAACGCGGCAACACCAAAAATGATACAATTGATAAGCATAATGATTTCGCTGTTGGAAAATCCTGTTTTCCTGCCGGTAAAAACGGCAATTACTTCTGCGCCATCAATTACCCCCCCGCCTCTTATTACCAGTCCAACGCCGGTGCCCATCAATAAACCGCCAAAGATCGCAATCAGTAATTTGTCCTGTGTAACGGGGGGAATATCAATAATAAATAACCCTATTGAAAGCAAGATTACTGCGATGGTTGTTTGCACCGCGAATGTTTTACCAATTCTGCGGTAGCCGAGGTAAATAAATATTGAATTTAAAACAATAACAAGGAAACTGATACTGATTTTTGGAAAGATTTCATACAGCAAAATGGAAATGCCGGTAATGCCACCATCCAAAAACTTATTGGGGATCATAAAACCTTTCATGGCCAGTACCGCCAGTATGATACCGACCAGTATGTGCAAAAAATTCTTCAGGTTGAGCACCTTGTTCCATTCTACAACATCGCTCTTATATCTTGTCGTCATTATACAGCAGTTGATTAATTTACTACTAATATAAGTCACTGTTTTGATTTGTGCCTGCTTAACTTAAAATGCACCAAATTATACTTTTTTCCTACCCATACCTGCAACTGCCTTCCAGACAATTACTGAATAGTCTCGGTTTCCCTTACCCTGCCGCCCCCTTGCAAGATGTTACTTTTTTGCTTTTTTGCCCCGGTTGCCGGTTTAATCGCTTTTATCACGTACCGCATACTTCCGGCATTATCGATAGCCACCGCATCATTTTCGTTAAACAAATTATATCCGGGCGAGAAAGTTTTGTCGTGGTGATTGCTGCGTGCAATGGACGACCGGGCTAATTTTCTTTTTGTGGAAGCTGCAGTATAATAATCTGCTGCATACATCATCAAATTAAAACCGCCAATACAAAATCCTGCGAGGCAGGTTCCGGTAAACATTAAACGCAGAATCAACGCCGCTTCATCTGTAAGCACAATCGGAAAATCATGAAACATTAATCTTACCCATACATAAACACTGAGTGATAAAAGATTTCCCAAATAGAGCGACCTGCTCAAAAATCTTTTCACCGGTGGGGCTGACAAAAAGATGCGGATGTATAAATTTGCTATTGTAATTCTCTTTTGCATGTACGTTTATTTTTTCGTAGTGCAAAATTGCAGTCATGCAGCATGCAGAAATTTACTAACTGAACGGAATGCCTTAATTCTGTTATGAAGCGTAGAAATAAATGTTCCAGCCGTTTTTAATAGCATGGCGCTGCGTAAAATTGCTGTTAGTTATTGCAATTCCTGCAGCCTCGCGTATATTTCAATCATAGCTGCCTGGTCAATTAAACGTTTGGTGGGCTTTGTTCCCAAAAAATTGTCTCCATCGCGTTCGGTGTTCCATATCCTGTCTGCATCTTCTTTAAAAAAATCTATCCATTCTTTGTTTTTATCCACTTTATACAGTGCTGCGTAACCCCTCAGCATCACGGCATTGAACCAATACTCATTTGGCAACCTGCCGTTTTTGAAAAAATATTCTTTACCGGCTTTTGCCATGCGCCGCGCTTCCTGCAAATATTTTTGCTTGTTCGTAATGGTGTACAGCAACACATTTGCCTGCAACATGCTGCCTGTATTGTACGTATATTTTTGTTCACTGATTTTAAGTGATGGAATTTTTATGGCGTCATAAAACAAACCATCCGGGGCCTGTAAATGCGTAGTGGTCCATTGATAAATGTTCAGGGCGTACTGCAAATATTTTTTCTCTTTTGTAATTTGATATAATTGCAACGCCACTAAAACACCCGGACCATTTGAGCAAGTATTTTTTGTTGTACGATTGCCCTCCTTCCAATATAAGCCGCCACCAGCAATTGTATCTGTTCCGCCCATCATAAACTGGAATATCATTTTAGATGCTTCCAGGTATTTTTTATTCTTGATTCGGTTGTATGCATCCAGGTATGCAATAGCCACCCATTGATTATCATCATAAAACCTGGAACTGGAACGTTCTTTAAAAACATAATCCTGGTAACCGGGAAATGGTGGCTTGTCACTATAATATTGATCAATGGATTTTACTACCGGCAACATATATGCGGAACCAGGTGCAAGCTTTTCCATTTCATTTGCCGCCTGTATAAAAGCACACAATGGCCATAACCACGCGTGTTTATTTTCATTCTTTGTACTATCGGTTGTTTCAAAATAAAGATCCTGTCCTTTTTCTTTCAGCTTATTATTTATACCAGCGTATAAAGTTTTTATCCGGGTTGTATAGCCTGGCGCCTGTGATTTAACTATACCCACTAACAGGCAGCTGATCAATAAAAAAGAAGCAAATTTTAAAACCATAACATTTTTTTGCTGTACTTAAGCAGGGTAACAATTTATTTACGGGTACAACTTATTGCTGGTTCCCCACTGCGCCCAGGTAAATTATTTCTATTTTATCATTGTCAGCATTATCCAGAATTTCTAAAAAGTTTTTTTTCTTAACAGGATCATTTCCGGGTAAAGATTCAATATGCAAAATAATAATTTTTATTTTTTCTTCTTCGATCCATTCCAGATCTGCCAGCACTTCTTCCAAAGCATCTAAATTTTTCCCAAAATAATCCGGAATAGAAAGCTGCTCCTGCAAAATTGTAAAACAGGTATCCAGGTTGGCGCATGCGCTACCGTCGATGAACACATAGCGCGTGTTATCTGCTGCATAATAGTTTGCAGGTAACTTCAAAATAGAACTCATACTATTTAATTTCTTTGAAAGTTTGATAATGATCATTTGTGTACCAGGCACGGCCATCGCTTCCGGTTATTATTCGTTCAGTGCCGCGGTTTTGCCCTGCTATCTTCGGATTTACATCCCACTCATGATATAAAACAGGCTTTCCATTATTATCCTCCCGCGGCAGAACTTCTTCACGGTTAGAAAATATTCTGCCACCCACGTAACCGGGCATGGCCTGGTTATTTTCCCGGATGTATTTTAGTACATCATATACTTTTTGGGGGATGCCGGCACTACGCCTGTTATCATTGTCATTTAACGGCACCGTGTTTTCGGCTGGTTTATTTTGTTGCACCGTTGGCCCCGGTGGCAGATTAACATCCGGTATCTTTTGAAAAACTTGCTTGCCTACAAGCAGTCCCAGCACTAACCCTATTACGATTCCTGTAATTAACTGACCCGCATTTTTAAACATACCTTAAAGCTATTCAGTACAATGGCAATTGATGTGATATCAACTGCCATTTACCGCTGTTTATTAAAATATTTGTTTTGCGTTCATATATCAATATATGATCCGCGAAAAATCTACACCAGGTTTTTCTTAATATAACCAATGCTTTTTGTGATGCTATCGAACGGAGAACCGGGACATTTATCCTGTTCAACAAAAAAGTATTTCATTCCTGCCGTGCCCGCGTGTTTGAATATTTTTTTGAAATCGATGGTACCATTTCCAACTTCAGTGAAATCATGTGCAGCGGTGCCGTCCATATCTTTTAAATGCCACAAAGGAAAACGACCCGGATGTTTTTCAAAAAGTTTTATTGGATCCTGCCCGGCTTTACTCACCCAATATAAATCCAGTTCCATTTTTACCAGTTTGGAATCTGTTTCATTCAGCAAAACATCGTATTTGTATTTACCGTCTTCCTGCTCAAATTCAAAATCATGGTTGTGGTAACAGAATTGTATGCCGGCTGCTTTACAAGTTTCAGCTGCTTTATTGAAATCCAACGCAAGTTTTTTGTAATGATCGATACCAAGGCGTTCTTTAGGCGACAACCACGCACAAACCATGAACTTGAGGCCTAACGCAGCAGCGTCATCAACGGCACGCTGCCAATCCTGCAAAATAGTTCCCTTCATAATTCCCGTGTCTCCTGCATCTTCACCCAACCTGTAATGACAACTTCTCATTACCTGTCCGTTACGGGTCAATATTGCTTTAAAAGCTTTGGGATCCATTCCATAAAATTTTTCAGTACCGGTATAGGTGGCGCCTTCCAGTGAGTTATAACCTATCTGCGCAACTTTTGCCAGCGTACCGGCGGGATCAGCCTCCATAGCATCTCTTACCGTGTACAACTGAAGGCCGATGTTTGTTTTTCCTTTTAGCCAGGAAGGGACAGATGGCGCTACTAAAATACCGGCCGAGTATAAAGAAGCAGATTTAATAAATGATCTCCTGTTATGCATGATTATTTTTTAAAATGGAAGAATCGTTTCTGGTATAAATATAACTATAAGCTTGAATTAGTGCCAAACAAACGTTGTAAACCCGGAAAATAGCACGTGTTAACATTTTAGTCAGCGTGTCTCTGCTGGGCTGTAAATGTTTATTGACGGTTGTGAAAGGGCCGTTCAAAAAACTCATTTACTTTCTTTTCAAATTCATCTTTGTGTTCCTCCAGCGTTGCATGGCCCGAATCAGGCAATATCCATAAATACGCCTGCGGAATATGCTGGTATATTATTATCGTATGCTCCAGTGTAATAACGTCATGATCCCCAGCAATAATTAACGACGGACACTTAATATTTTGCAACTCCTTTGCCGCAACATTGGGTTGTAGCCAATCCAGCATAAATACTTTCCAATCGTTTTTCTCCTTTGCTGTTACAAAGGTTTTTTCTTTTGAAGCCTCATACTGTACTTTCTCTTCTTTCCATTCAGATGGTATAATTGCGGTTGAATCAGGCCATAGATTAGCGCCTGTTGAAGCAAGCTTAATAACCTTATCCGGGTGCCGCATTGCCAGTAATAATGCAACAATACCACCATCGCTCCAGCCAATAACGTACGCCGATTTTATATGCATTGAGTCCAGCAGTGCTGATTCATCGTCTGCCATCATTTCAAAACTCAGTGAATCTTTTACGTCTGTTGATTTCCCTTGCGCGCGGCTATCAGTGGCAATGACCTGGTATTTCTCCGCAAACCAGGGAATGATGCCGGAAAAAGCACCCATCGTTCCACCATTGCCATGTATCATTAACAAAGGGCTGCCACTACCATACACTTCGCAGTACATTTTCATGCCGCGGATAGTATAATATTTTCCTGCGGCCACATTATTGCCGTAGCTAATTTTTGTTTGAGCAAAAAGTGTTTGTGCGGCAACGTTAGTAACGAAAAGAAGGAAGATTATTTTTTGTACTGACATAGAAATAGGTTTGAAGAAAAAAAATGCTACCGCAATTTAACC
>JBDUAY010000169.1:0-10998 GCA_040004415.1 Bacteroidota bacterium
GTAGCTACGCACGGCAAGGATAAACGCTGAAAGCATCTAAGCGTGAAACCTTCCATAAGATGAGTTTACTTTTAAGGGTCGTCAGAGACTATGACGTTGATAGGCTATAGGTGTAAGACTAGTAATAGTGAAGCCAAGTAGTACTAATTACCCGTAAGCTTTAATTTTTTTTTACTTTGTTATTACAACTTTTCCAATATGTCACCTTATTGAGGTGTATGGTATAAGGCATAAGGTCTATGGCAGCAATCGCGGCCTTCTACCTTTAACCCTCTACCTTCAACCTTTTAAGATCTTATGGTGGTTTTGCCGGGGGTGTTCACCTCTTCCCATACCGAACAGAGAAGTTAAGTCCCCCATGGCCGATGGTACTGCACAACAATGCGGGAGAGTAGGTAGCTGCCATATTCATTGAACCCTTCAGTTTTATACTGAGGGGTTTTTTTTTGACCTTTTGTAAAGGCATTGACATGCCGGCAGCATTTTCTCCACAGCAATTGTGGCCGTGGAAGAGCAGACAGCTATCACAGTTATTGAACACTTCATTTTTTTTACCGCAGTTTTCTTTACCCTTGCTTTAAATTTATGTCATGTACAAACATCAATACGTTTGTTCATCAATAATTCCCGATCTGGTTGTACGCTGTATCGTTAAGCAGCCTCTTCTCTGAG
The DNA here is from genome assembly GCA_040004415.1 of Bacteroidota bacterium. Taxonomy (GTDB): domain Bacteria; phylum Bacteroidota; class Bacteroidia; order Chitinophagales; family Chitinophagaceae; genus JACMLD01. The sequence continues at coordinate 673 of JBDUAY010000169.1, forward strand.
TTTAACTCCAGTATATGGAAATACTTTTTCTCTTACCGGTATTGCTTTTTGCAGCATATTTTCCATGTCAATTTTTGCTGACATTACAATAACGCACTGGCCCCAAACCTGAATTAATGCACGGTTAAGATTTGCCATCATTCAATACAATATCTTGTTATCACCTTATATTTAAGACCGATACAATACATTTCGCTGGCTGCCCATTTTATTTTTTTGATAATTTACTACTAACTAAACGATGACTGCTATAACCAGAATTCCTTGCATTTTATTTCTTCTTTATTCTCCGGTGTTTCTATTGCACAGCAGGGGGTTGGACAAACCTTTTTGATGGTAAGACACTTAATGACTGGAAAAAAGTAGCCGGTACTGTAAACTATACGATAGATAAGGGCGCGATACCTGGCAGCACTGTAATTACTTGAGCCAATTCATTTTTAATTACTAAAAAAGAATATGGAGATTTTGTACTGGAGCTCGAAGTGAAAATAAATGATACCACCGCAAATTCGAGGATACAATTCAGGAGTAATGATGATCCAAACGGACATGAGGGAAAAGGAAAAGTATTTGGCGATCAATATGAATTGGATCTGAAATAGGATAGTTTGAATAACAAACTTACAGGCGATTAGAAAACAGCACGTGTTATTGTAAGATCACTGCCTGCAAATGCTTTTTTGGCTCTAACAGTGGTGGCAGCGGCAATGGCTTTTTTGCCCAATGCAGATTGTGCCTGTGCCAGGCCGGTTAGCGACCAGCCATTATTTGGATTGATAAATAAATCTTCTTTAAAAACGCTTTCCGCCAAGTGGTATTTGCCAGCTTTCAGCAATGCGTTTCCATAATACCCGCGCGTGGGATGTACCCAGTCTTTGGGTTCATTGTAAATCATAGAGTCTTCCAGAACAACGGCTGCTTTTAACAGGTTAATTGCTGCGGGCAGTTGTTTTTGTTCCTCTGCCATTACGCCTTCCAGTATTTTTTCTGCAACTGCGGCGCCTGCAATGCCGGGGTTGGCATAAGAAGGTGCCGGCGCTTTTAACTGCGGTGAAGCAATTAATTTTTTCAGGCTATCCAGCTCTGCAGAAGCGCCGGTAAAATCTTTTTTCCTTGCATACGCCATGCCACGTGCATAGTGCAATAAATAGTTCGCGTATACATAACCGGTAGAAATTGGTTTTAATTGGAGAACCTCATCCCATTTACCAAAGCGGATTTGTGTGAGCACCGGTGTCATATAAACATACTGTATAAAAATACCCAGGTAATCCGGAGCCGATTGAAAGCTGGTATCAAAACTGTTCCGGCAATCCAGCGATGCCTTCATGGAAGATTTGTAATTGCCGGTCATATTAGCACAGGTAGCCTGCATATGAAGATTGTGGATGAGGTACAAAGGCGAATTGTTTACTACAGCAGGGAAGCGGGCCAGATAATTATAATAGCCTTTTACTGCTTTCTCATTAGATTGCACCCCCTCGCTATAGTACCCGGAACGGATAAAAATATGGGAGGGCATATGCACAACATGTGCCACGCCAGGCATGCGCAGGCCTAATTTTCTTGAAATATTAAGGGCTGCTTCCGGGTGTTCAGATGCCTCTACTGCGTGAATATAATAATGTTCGGCACCAGGGTGTTCCGGATGACGGGCAAGAACATTTTCAAGCGTGTGTACAATTTCGGCTGTCCATAACCGTGGCACATATTCTTTTGAATAGAGATCCCATGGATGCTGTACCATCAGCGCATCCGCATACAAAGCGCCTGCGTCTCCATCGGTTGGGAATTTTATAAATACCTTTTTCATGGCATCTGCGTACAATTGGTTGAGGTATTCTCTTGTCTGACTGCTGTCGGGCGAGTAGCGCACCTGCATCGCTTCAATCAGTGCCTGTTCCAACGGTTGTATGCTTGTGCTTAAATCTTTTGCCTTGTGTATAGCTGTTAGCGCGGCCGGTGAAGCACTGTATCCAAAGTCGTTAATATTGGGGCCATAAGACAGGGCCATTCCCCAATAACCCATGGCAAAATTATGATCCAGCTGTACAGATCTTTCAAAAGAAGCCAGCGCTTCTATTACATGAAAGCCATAATACATATTAATGCCCTGTTCAAAATAAATACGCGCACTGTCATTGCCGGTAGTTACCGGCATCCGGTAATTGCCCCATCCCTGTAAGAGGGGTATAGTACTGCTTGTATCAGTGAAATCAAAATCGGCCAGTACAGGACTGCAACGGATAGCAAATCTTTTTACCCTTAAGACGGCACTATCTTTTTCTTTTTCTGAAACATGGGCAGGTACAGCCAGGAAAGATGCTGCCAGTATAAAAGAAGCCAGTGCAATTAAAAGCAATTTCATAATTGAAATTTCTATCTGAATATAAGAAAAATTATTCTATGCCTGAATCACTAACTGTTCAGCAAAGAGAACAGTGAAAAAAACGCATAAAAAAAGTCCGGCATTGCCGGACTTAAAATTATCGTTGCGTTAGCAATTAATAGTCGCTTCTTCTGTTGAATCCGCCACGGTCACGGTTTCCACCGCCGCCGCCGCCGTATCCACCACCGCCGCCACGGCTTCCGCCGCCGCCGCCACCACCGTAACCACCACCGCCGCCACGGCTTCCACCACCACCACCGCCGCCGAAGCTGCGTTTCTTGAAACCACCGCCGCCGCTACCTGCTGGTTTTGGCTGAGATTCATTAACTACAATGTTACGTCCGTCAACTTCTGATTCGTTTAAGCCCGCAATTGCAGCCTGGCCTTCAGCATCATTGGTCATTTCAACAAAACCAAAACCTTTACTGCGGTTGTTGTTGAATTTGTCGGTAACAATTTTGGCAGATACTACCGTGCCATAAGGAGCGAAGAGATTTGAGAGATCTTCCTCAGTCAAGTTCCAACTGAGGTTTCCAACGTAAATGTTCATTTTTTTACAGTTTGAGTGAAACAAATTTTATGACCCTAAATGAGAACAGTGAAACATTAAAACCCAGGAACATTGGTTGAAAACGCTCAGAGCACAATGCGAAACTGTAAAGATCATTAGGAACCAATAACGAAGATATATAAATAATTGAGACTGGGAAAGGTTTTTGGGGGTTGAACAAAAAAAATTCCGGGTACTGAAATCAGTCCCGGAATCTATATTTTTTTGAATAGCACTCTTATTCAGCTCCCACTTCAAATTCCAGCTCGGTCGTTTTACCATTGCCAAAATCAATAACAGCCTTATAAGTTCCCAATTCTTTTACTTCGTCAGGTATGCTAATACGTTTGCGGTCAATTTCATAGCCTTTCTGATCGCGGATGGCGCGGGCGAGTTGTAAAGATGTAACAGCCCCAAATATTTTGCCGCTGGTACCCGTTTTAGCCCCAATTTTCACAGGTCCTTCCTGTATTTTGGCTATTACCAGGTTTACTTCAGCCAGCAATTTGGCTTCTTTCTTTTTTTGCTGTTTTATTTTCTCTTCCATCTGTTTCATATTAGATGGATTGGCTTCTACCGCCATTTTACGGGGAATCAGAAAATTTCTCGCATAGCCGTTCTTAACCTTTATAAGCTCGTTTGCACCGCCCAGGTTATCTACGTCCTGAATTAAAATAATTTGCATTTTTTACTTTTTGTTCACCATCCCAATTCCGGCACCTGGCGGAACTGTTCCCTGTCTTAAACAAGGTTAGAGTGAGGTTTACTTTAAAAGATCTGTCACGTAAGGCAATATTGCCATCTGGCGGGCTTTTTTCACCGCAGCAGAGACTTTACGCTGAAATTTCAGCGAGTTGCCGGTAATACGACGGGGTAACAATTTACCCTGCTCATTCAGGAATTTTTTAAGGAACTCACCGTCCTTATAGTCAATATACTTAATCCCCATCTTCTCAAAGCGGGAATATTTCTTTTGACGTTTCTCTGTCTTAATCGCAGTGAGGTATTTAATTTCATTTGCTTTTGCCATGGTTTAAACCCCCGCTGTTTTTTCTGATCCTGAACGTACGCCACTTCTCTTTCTATTATTATACTCGACGGCGTATTTATCGAGTACAGTGTACATATGACGGAGAACACTCTCGTCACGAAGAAGCTGAATTTTCAACTTCTCATTGAAGGTGGATGGCGCTGAATATTCCATCACCCAGTAAAGACCAGTAGTCTTTTTGGCAATGGGATAGGCCAGTGATTTTAATCCCCAGGGGTTTTCGTTTGTCACCTCTCCGCCGCTTTCTTTAACGAGCGTTGCGTACTTTTTCTGAGCGGCCTTATAGTCCTCCTCAGAGAGTACAGGGGTAAAAATCACCATCAATTCGTAATTGTTCATGAACCGTGATTTTTTAGTTTAGAAAAAATTAATTGGGGGGCGAAGGTAAGACAAAGCGGCTAAGCCGCAAAGCTTTATTTCAGGTATTTTAGGGGGCAAAAAGGAACATGCAAATCCCCGATACCGTGTAGCATAACGGGTTTATTATTATTCCTTCCTTTTCGAACTATTTCTTCCCCGAAATAAAAAAGCCCCCGACCCATCGGGGGCTTTGTGAAAATAAGCTTTATAAAGACTTTATTATTGAATCACTAATTTCTGCGTAGTCACGGTTTCTGCGCTAACCAGTTTTACTGTGTACAAACCTTTCGGCATACCAGCCAAACTAATTGATTTATTGGTAGTGCCTTGTGTAATCAGTTGCTGTTTTACCAGTTGTCCATTCAGATCAATGATTTGCAGGTTTACCGTTGAACTTACGTTTTCCAGGCTTATGTTTATGAAGCTGCTGGCGGGGTTTGGGCTGACGTGAATACTTCCCCCGCGGATAAAATTTATTTTCGCCACAACAGAATAGACAAACTTGTCATCCTGGTCTACCTGTTTAAGACGATAATAGCTGGTGCCGGAAAACGGATGCTTATCATTGAAACTGTAATCCGTTTTCACACTGCTGGTTCCTTTCGCAGCTACTGTTCCCACTGTAATAAAATTGCTGCCATCAACGCTTCTCTCTACATCAAACAATTTGCTATTTTCTTCCTGCGAAGTGGTCCAGGAAACCTGCACGGTATTATTTTGTTTAACCGCTTTAAAGCTGGTCAATTTTACCGGAAGCGCCGCTTGTGTTGAAAAAGAATACTGCGTAAACACGGGATAGTGGTCTGTAGTAGTGGTGCCATATTTCGGAACCAAATTAGCAACGTCAGATAATACTGTGGCAGATGCCGGTAAATAATATTTACCAGTTGCAGCAGTAGCAATCACGTTGTCAATCACACTGGTAAAACTCACATCTGAATGCTGCCCAGCAGGGCTCAGCGGCTTGGTTGGGAAAATATACAATGGCGAATCATTTACTGTAAACGGATACCAGGAACTTACCGGCGGTGCAATACCGGCAGTAATGGTCTGGTTCAAATCATCATTCAGATCACCCAATATGATTACATTGTCATTGATGTAATCTGCTTTGATAAGTGAATCAAGACCTTTGGCCCCTGCCACTCTCCGGTTATACGCGGTAACTACCGGCGCTGTATTCGCTTTTGCGTGAACATTAATAAAACGCATCGGGTGGGTGACAAAGCCACCATTGTTGTCGCTCAGGGTTACATCTGCACTCATCATATACGGGAAGCGCCCGCTGGCAAAAGCATTATAGTACGGATTGCTTAAGTCTGCAGCAGTTGTAACGCCTTTACTCAATAATGAATCAGTATGAATATTGCTGAACTTGGATGTCTTATAAACAAAAGCAAGTTTCTGTACTTCTGTCAACGGATCCGCAGTTGGCTCATTTGGATTGGAATACGATCCATAATTGTTGATGATGTAAGAATAGCCAGGCATCGTGTTTACAATGCTATCAAGGGCATGTTGATTCACCACTTCCTGCAATACAAATAAATCGGCCGGAAGGCTTTTTAAAACAATCGCCACATTGGTTTCCTGTAATGATTTGTCTGCAGGTCCTAATGTTAGATCCGGCGTAGCAAACCAGTTCAGGTTCCAGTTAATCACATTCAACGTAGATGCAGGATCGATACTGTTTCCTTTTAAATTAACAAGCCCAGTAGAATCTGATATTGCAACACTCAATGTTTCGCTGTACTGGATATTATTGGTGGCTGGTGTAAAGCGTACCATAATAGACTGCGGAACATTGTTCGCAGTCGCTTGCGGAATGATTATAGAAGTGCCAAATGTAGTGCCCCCATCTGCAGACACATCAAAATTGCCAGTAGTAGTTAACGTTACATCGCCCACTAAATCGTTCGCAGTAAGCGTAAGTGTTTTGATTGAGCTGTTACCGGTAGCGGTATAGCCAAACTCAAGACCAGAAGCACTCAATGTCAGACTTGGTGGCGGAGGTGTTAATGAGTTGATCAAACTAATATCATCAAGCGTCCACCGTGCGCCATCATCAGTGGTAGAACTGTACACCCACGCGATGTATACGCTGTTTTGTTTGAAGGCTGAAAGATTGAGTCCACCGGATTGCGTCCAGGTGTCAGAACCACTGCTGGGGAACTTGCCATTGATATCTGTCCAGGTTGCCAGTGCAGGATCACCAGAGCCGGTATAATCAGTGGATACTTTCAATTCCAGCGGATCGCCATCAAAGGCATTTCTGCTCCAGAAGCTCAGTAATGGAAAAGTAGTACCTGACAGATCCAGTTTGGGTGAAATCAACCAGTCTTTATTGAGGTTGTTTATATTGTTGGCATAGCCATTCATCTGTACAGCATTTGGGAAAGCCGCTGTACCGCCAGGTGCACTCGGATCCCTGCCAAACGTTGTGCAATCCCATACCTGCGCCCCGGTTGTACTATACTGCGTAAAGCCGCTGGGCAGTAAACCATTGCCAATACAATTCTGGAAATCAAATGTTACCGGAAGTACGGTGGCAACGGTAGAATTGTAGGTGGTAAATGCCCAGGCGGTGTTGCTGTTGATGCCAGCGAAACTATTGCCATATACATCTGCAAACGCACCGGTGCTGATTAAAATATAGTAAGATTTTCCAGCCAGTAACGTAGTGTTAATTGTAACTGTACTACGGTTACTAATAACAACCGTAGCCGCGTTAACATCTATCGGTATGCCGGCAACACCGTTTTCGAAAATGGTGATCGTACCGGTTGCTTTTACAATTGGTTTATCAAAAACAATTGTTGGCAGCAGCGTAGATGGAATATCAGTAATGCCATTCGGGGGTGTTAGCGAAACAATACCAGGTGGCGTAACAATATAAGTGCTGTTGCGCGGCAGCGGACTTGTTACCGCAAAATCGGTCTTGTTATCATTGTTATCAACGCCATCTGTGATTCGGGTTACAGAAGTTGTGTTATCCGGTGCTGCGGTTGGTCCGCTTCCTTCAAATGCATTGGCAGCACCAAATCCTACTTTGTCAATAACATTTGCGGTTGGATTGGTCTCCGTTCCCACGACCGTCGTTGAATTTAATAATATAACTTTTCCACCCGTAGCGCCAAGGGCAAGGGTGCCGGTGACATCAGGTGTGGGCAAATTTGCAGCGGATGCATTGGCGCCGGCTCCTTCCTGTATCAAATAAAATCCATGCGCCGGTATTGTACCACTTAAATTAGTTACTGACCAACTACTTGTTGGGCCGGTGGTGCTTGTATATTGAACAGACCAACCTGCTAAATTGACCGGCGTATTTTCATTGTTATACAACTCAATAAAATCATTCTTGTAATAAGCACCGCTATTGCCACCGCCCCCAAAAATCTGGTTGATAACAACATTGGCAGCGGGTGGGTTATTGGTTGTTGCATTTGCGGTAAGCGCGGTTGAATAAGTATTGGATCCATCAACAGACCATGCCTGGTAAAAATATTTAGTGCCGGGATTGAGGCCGGTATTTGCAAACGAAAAACTGGCCGATGGCCCGCTGTATAAAACATTTCCACCACCACTGATTGCATTACCTGCGGTCAGCGCGCCGGACGGTGTTCCAAAAGTTGCGGTTGAATTAGATGCCACAACAATATTGTCACCCGCCACGTTTCCGGTAGCTGTTAAATCGATTTCAGTTGTTGAAACAGCTACAGCATTAAAACTTTGCGGCGGGTCTACAACTGTTGCAGAATTTACTGTGCCGGTAAGTGTAATGGTTTGTGTTGAAGCGCCGGTAGAAGTTAAACTAATGCTTCCGGCCGCTGCGCCTGTGGGTGCAGAAGCCGCAATGCGCACTACCAATGGGGTATTGGCAATACTGCCGCCGCTTTGTGTTAATGTAACAGTGGTTGAATAGTTGGTGCTGTCGGTAGAAATCTCGTACGGCGCGGTAACAGTAATACTTAGATCTGCAGTTAAATTACTACCACTTACGCTTACATCCTGGTACGCTGATGCTGTGCCTGCAATAGTGCTGAAGCCTGCAATAGCGGCCGGTGAAACAGAGATGGAAGGTGTTGATCCGGAAGTGCCGGTAACCGTTACGTTATCAACGGAAAAACCTGGCCTGTTACCACCTCCGCTCACTTCGCGATAGACCCATCTCAATTGAACCACTGCCTGATTTTCGCAACCTCCTGGAAGCGATATCGTAATTGTTTGAGGGTTGAGGCTACCGGTCCCGGAAGTATTGGTTGAACCGCCCGGGTTCTGGTACTCTGAACCTGTAATATTTGTGAACACACCAGTGGTGCCAATTCGATATTGTAAGCCGATGGCGCCAACACGTGCACCGGTTTCCTGGCGTTGTGTTGCGGCCAGGTAAGAAACCGTAATGCCCGTTGCGCCGGTTGTATTCAGTGCAAGGCCCAATGATTTTAGAGCACTGCCGGTAGAAAGAAACCCAATCTTTCCGCCCATATCTCCTACAAATGCCGAGGTGGAAGAATTGGTGGCGCCTGCCAAAGCCTGATCTCCGCTGGGGGCAGCCGTAGGAAAAGTTGTCGCAGTACTTCCGGCAATGGTCCAGCCCTGTAATCCAGCAGGATAAACTGTTGTACTGCCGGTTAAGCCATCAAAAGTTTCACTGTAGGGAAGCGCCTGGGCAGCGGGATTTGTTTGTGCAACACCGGCAGCCGGCAACAATACAGTAATTAAGAAAGTAAAGACAAGAGACAACGCAGTAAAAGGCACGCGGGACAGGCCGTTCATGTACAATTTCTTCATGAAGTGATAGTTTTGATTTTACGGTAATGTGATGATGTTAAAAATGGCGGATCATCAAAAGATAATCTTGAGCAGGTTATTTGCACAGGAAGGACACACGGATTTGTCGTGCACAATTGGAAACTTTAGCAGGATAAGGTGAAAGGAGCACCAAATTTACCAGACTAATCTTAACTGCCATTATTTTAGTGCTAAGTAATTATTAACATTGCAGGATTTTAATCCCGTTTTATTGTCAGTATGACAGTTTACCCGCAGTGGCACTGGGTTTGTGAAAAGCACATTAGCTATCATACTGTATAAAAATGTATGTTATTGCTGCCTGCGCGTCAGCAGGCAAAAAATTTCGCCTTATTCGTTCAATAAAAAAAATCATATGCAGAAAGGAAACATCAGGGTACAGACGGAAAATATTTTTCCTATCATTAAAAAGTTTTTATACAGCGATCATGATATTTTTCTGCGTGAGCTGGTGAGTAATGCCGTAGATGCTACACAAAAAATTAAAACGCTTTCTTCCATCGGCGAAGCCAAAGGAGATTTAGGCGAATTGCGGATCGACATTAAGCTGGATGCCGCTGCCAAAACCATTACTATCAGTGACCGGGGCGTAGGTATGACGGGCGACGAGATTGATAAATACATTAACCAGGTAGCATTTAGCGGCGCAGAAGAATTTTTAACGAAATACAAAGGCCAGGCGGAAGCGAATATTATCGGCCATTTCGGGCTGGGTTTCTATTCTTCGTTTATGATAAGTGAAAAAGTAGAGATTATCAGCAAGAGCTACCGGGAAGGTACAAACGCAGTTAGATGGGAGTGTGATGGCAGCCCGGAATATACGCTGGAAGAAACAGAAAAAGCAGATCGCGGAACCGACATCGTGATGTATGTTAATGAAGAAAGCAAAGAATTTTTAGAAGAACAAAGATTAAAAGACATCCTGAAGAAATTCTGCCGCTTTTTACCTGTGCCTATTTATTTCGGGGACGAACAGATTAACAATACCACACCCGCCTGGACAAAAAAGCCCTCTGAATTAACGGCCGAAGATTACCAGAATTTTTATAAAGAATTGTATCCGTTTAATGAAGCGCCTTTATTCTGGATTCACCTCAATGTTGATTATCCGTTCAACCTCACCGACAAGGTCTACTACGAGGGTAACTTCGTGGCCGCCGA
>JBDUAY010000170.1:0-10977 GCA_040004415.1 Bacteroidota bacterium
CAGTCAGTATCAAAGCGTTTTCCAAATGGATTTGGCAATGCCAGTGGGCAGGTGGGCCTGAACCTGATGGATCATCATGTTGGTTCCGGCGCGACCGGTCAGTACAACGGATTTGCAGATCAATATTATAGTGGCAGACGACCCACCGGTATTTACGTACCACGGTTCAGAAATATCAATGATCAAACCAAACAAAAAGATTTTATACGTGGCTATGGTTACCAGGCAAACGGGCAAAGACGGGAGTGGCGCGATAGCATGATGGCAGATGATGGCTTCGGCGATGCCTATAAAAAAACACTGGCAACTGTTGGGCCCTGGTCTATGTGGATGGGCGCGTGGGGTGAATGTCTTCCTAATCCTGAAAATAAAATGATTCTTTCGGCAGATAAAAAAGACAACTGGGGATTACCGCTGGTGGACATTCGTTTTGCCTATGGTAATAATGAAGCGGCGATGCGTAAAGATGCACAGCAAAGTGCCGCAGAAATGCTAAGCGCTGCCGGTTTTACAAATGTGCAGCCGTTCGATTATCATTCGCCGCCCGGTTCAGCCGTTCACGAAATGGGTACGGCACACATGGGCCGCGATCCTAAGACTTCTGTACTCAATGAACACAATCAAATACATGAGGCGAAAAATGTTTTTGTAACAGATGGCAGTTGTATGCCTTCGGGCGGTTGCCAAAATCCATCACTTACGTATATGGCGTTAACGGCCAGGGCCTGTGATTTTGCGGTAAGCGAATTGAAGAAAAATAATTTGTAACACCCCTGCAAATAACTTCAGACAGTTTCACGCCCGCCTGGATGCCGAAGTTGGGCAGGCAAAGACAGCAGAAAAATAGAGATGCGGCATTTCCATTCCCATTAATCCAACTAATCCCACAAATCTCAGTTCAGACACTTTACTTCACGCCCGCCTGAATGACGAAGTCGGGCAGGCAAAGACAGCAAAGAAAGGCGAAGACGGCAAAAAAAGGAAAGACGCAAGAAAAAACGAAACAACGCATAAAGAGCTAACCAGTAATCCGCTCATCCAATAATCCCAATTCAGGCATTTACCAAAATCCCTTAAATCCCCGTTCAGGCAGCCTTGCACATACAGCTTATATTTGTTATTTTGCAGCCCTGTCAATTAATCTGTTGTCTTTAACCATTTTGTATGAACCGCAGAAAAGCAATCCTTTCCTTTTTTCTTATTGGCGGTGGCGCAACGGCTACATTCTCCGGTTACAAATGGTACAGTATTCACAAAACGCCTGATCTTAATTTCCTGGATGCACACCAGGCTTTAATAGCCGACCTGGCAGAAACGATTATTCCTGCCACTGATACGCCCGGTGCTAAAGAAGCCATGGTGCATGTTACACTCACCTCAATGATAAAGCAAGTTGCGGATAGGAAAACACAAAATATTTTCATAGACGGATTGAAGGATGTGGAAAGTCATTCAAGCAGTAAGTATAGCAAATCATTTTCAGCACTGGCAGCCACGCAGCAGCAGGAAGTCGTCGGTTATTTCCGCGACCAGGGGAAGAATTATGGGGGAATGGTTGGCAAAATAAAGAACAAATTTATCGGTAAATCATTTTTTCATATCCTGAAAGAATATGCTACCATCGCTTTTTGCACGTCTAAGAGTGGCGCTACTAAAACACTTGCGTATGATTTCATTCCCGGTAAATTCAATGCATGTATGCCAATGACCCCCGGACAAAAATCATGGGCAACAAAATAATTACACATGGGAGATCCGAAGCAAGTCAATATAAATAACAAAGCGGCTGCCAATAATACCTATGATGCAATTGTGATTGGTAGCGGTATCAGTGGCGGATGGGCAGCCAAGGAATTGTGTGAAAAAGGATTAAAGACATTGTTGCTGGAACGCGGCCGTAACGTAGAGCACATCAAAGATTATCCAACTGCGTCTATGCATCCATGGGAGTTTGCAAACCGGCTGGAAGTTTCTGAAAAAGATAAGATAGAAAACCCTATTCAATCAAAAAGTTTTGCTTACAACGAAGGTTGCAAACATTTTTTTGTGCGCGATCAGGATCATCCTTATACCCAAACAAGGCCATTTAACTGGATACGTGGTTACCAGGTAGGTGGCCGTTCTTTGCTATGGGGCCGGCAAACATACCGTTTGAGTGATTTGGATTTTGAAGCCAATGCAAAAGATGGGCACGGTGTTGATTGGCCGGTTCGGTATAAAGATATTTCGCCCTGGTATGAATATGTAGAAACATTTGCGGGCATCAGCGGGCAAGCAGAAGGTCTTGCACATTTGCCCGACAGCGTTTTTCTTCCCCCCATTGAAATGAATTGTCTCGAGAAGCAATTTGCAAAAGATATACAAGCGCATTACAAAGATCGCATGGTTACCAATGGGCGCGTAGCCAATCTTAGCCGGGGGTGGAATGGACGCGGCCCTTGCCAGTACCGCAATTTATGTTCACGCGGTTGCCCGTTTGGGGGCTATTTCAGCAGCAATGCGGCTACCATTCCAATGGCCGTAACTACGGGTAATTTAACACTGCGCCCGCACGCCATTGCAGCAGAAATTTTATATGATGAAAAAGGAAACAAAGCAAAGGGCGTGCGCATTGTTGATGAGCTCACCAAAGAATCAACTGAGTTTTACGCCAGGATCATTTTTATAAATGCGTCTACTATCGGTACTGCTTCCTTATTGCTGCAGTCAACCTCAAAACATTTTCCACAGGGCTTTGGTAATTCAAGTGGCCAGGTTGGCCGCAACCTGATGGATCATCATTCTTCTATTGGCGCAACCGGTGATTATGAAGGTTTTGCGGATCAATATTACAGTGGCAGAAAACCAACGGGTGTATATATGCCGCGCTTCCGGAATTTAAACGATCAAACCAAACAAAAAGATTTTATACGCGGTTATGCTTACCAGGCGGATGCAAAAAGGCATGAGTGGAGAGACGTAATGACCAGTGATGATAGTTTTGGCGCTTCATTTAAAAATCAGCTCGCAAAGCCAGGTCCGTGGTTTTTGTGGCTCGGTGCATTTGGAGAATGTTTGCCCAATGAAGATAATAAGGTAACGCTTGATAAAGAGAAAAAAGATAAGTGGGGGTTACCCTTGGTAGATATCAGTTTTGCTTATGGCGACAATGAAAAAGCCATGCGTAAAGATATGAAAGCAAGTGCTGTTGAGATGCTGGACAATACAGGATTTAAAAATATTCAGCCGTTTGATTATGACCCTGCTGGTGGCACTGAAGTACATGAAATGGGTACGGTGCGTATGGGCCGCGATCCTAAAACATCTGTGTTAAATGCGAATAACCAGATGCACGATGTAAAAAATGTTTTTATCACGGATGGAAGTTGTATGCCTTCAGGCGGTTGCCAGAACCCTTCACTTACTTATATGGCACTGACTGCACGCGCATGCGATTTTGCGGTTAATGAATTGAAGAAAAATAATTTGTGACACCAATAAGGGCGAAAGTGAACTAATAACGGCTAAACCAGTTATTGATAATTTTCTTTTTTGATTTCACCGCAGATGCCTTCCAAAATATTTTCCAAATTATATAAACCCACAGGGGCTTTTCAGCGGGGAGAATGAATAAATGTTAGAAGCGTGGAAAGTCAAGTGCAGAAAAAAATAATATCCTGATATGCATCGCGCGCCGCAGGGTCATCAAATGATCTGTTGGCTGTTTAATGTTTTTGTTTGAGACACCTGGCGGGGGAATGTAGATTTGATTTGTGATCTAGTTCCGCCCTTAGATTGAAACCCGTACCATCCTGTCCCTTCCCTGTAAATCTTTTTTTAATTCAATGTTGGGAAAGCCTTTTTGTTTATATAGATCAACTAACGGATTTGCCATGTCTTCATGAATTTCCAAATAGATTGATCCATTTTCAGCGAGATGATTTTTTGCAAAATCAGCAATGGCTTTATAAAATATTAGCGGATCGCTGTCTTCTACAAACAGCGCCAGGTGCGGCTCGTATTGAAGAACGTTGGCAGCCATGGCTGTTTTATCTTTATGTGGAATATAGGGCGGGTTACTGATGATAATATCAAACAAAGGCAATTGATCACGATCTGTTTGCGATAAAATATCCAGTAAATGAAAATGAATGCCTAGTTTTTGATCAGCTGCATTTTTTTTTGCCACGTTTAGCGCGCCTTCACTTATATCGCAGCTATGAACGGCAGCACCTGGCAAAGTTTTTTTAATTGCCAGCGGAATGCAACCGCTGCCCGTGCCGATATCAAGTATGCTTTTACCAGCTACCAATGTCAAATTGGCAATTCCTTTTACCAGCCAGTCAACCAGTTCTTCTGTCTCCGGTCTGGGTATTAAAACATTTTCATCAACATACAAACACATGCCATAAAACCAGCTTTCATGCAATACATATTGCAATGGTTTATGATCAAGTAACGCCTTTGTATAGTCATCCATCATTTTTTCCTGCGTACCTGTAAGTCGAACGGTTTTATTTACAACACGGTCAATCTTTTTCCAACCGGTGATGTTATCCATTACCATATCAGTAATATTGTCCGCTTCTCTTTCATCATAGATATGAAAAAGCTGGAAACGCAATTGCTGACTGGCTTCGTGAATGGTCATGGAGCAAACATACGGAGAAAGCTTTGTCTGAATTTGGATTTGAGGAATAAAGGATTTTTGGATTGGTGCCTTGATGTGTTGCTGCTTTATTTTTTGCTGAAAATTTACTAAGCTTCATTTCTTTGCTTCTTTGCTTCTTTGCTGTCTTTGCGTGAAAGTATTCTGTATTTTTGCGCACTTGCAAACACATTCAATATACATGCTTCGCTGCATTGAGCTGGCAAAATTGGGAGGCGGTGCTGTGGCACCCAACCCACTGGTGGGTGCCGTGCTGGTGCACAATAACAGAATTATCGGTGAAGGATATCACATGCAATACGGACAGGCTCATGCAGAAGTAAACTGTATAAATTCCATTGCTGAGGAAGATAGAGAACTGGTAGAAAAATCAATCATATTCGTTTCTCTGGAACCCTGCGCGCACCATGGAAAAACGCCGCCTTGCGCAGATCTCATTATCGCCAAAAAAATTCCGACGGTAGTAATTGGCTGCCGCGATCCTTTTATAGAAGTAGGTGGGAAGGGCATCGAAAAATTACAGGCCGCTGGTGTTGAAGTAATACAACATGTATCAGAAGATGATTGCAAAAATTTGAACAAGCGGTTTCTCACTTTTCACACACAGCACCGGCCGTATATTATTCTAAAATGGGCACAGACTGTCAATGGCATTATTGGAAATGAGGATCATTCAAGGCTTTTAATAAGTAATGAATTTACCAACCGCCTGGTACACAAATGGCGCAGTGAAGAGGCATCGATCCTGGTTGGAACCAATACGGCTTTGTTTGATGACCCATCGCTTGCCACGCGGTTATGGAAAGGAAATAATTCGGTGCGGTTAGTGTTGGATATGGATTTGCGCCTTCCCGCTTCGTTGCGATTATTCGATGGTTCAATACGCACCATCGTTTTTAATAGTTTGAAACATGAAGCGTGTGGTAATCTTTTATATTATCCGTTTACAAAAGATGTAAGTATCGTTCACCAGGTTTGCAATGCGTTGTACCAATTAAATATTCAGTCGGTACTGATTGAAGGCGGTACACAATTACTGCAATCTTTTATCGATGAAAAAATGTATGATGAAATAAGAATAATTACAAATCATCATTTGGAATCAGCGGGTGGAATTCCAGCCCCGGTTGCCAGAGATACGGAATTGCAGTCTTCTATGCAGTTGCAATCAGATACGATTCGTTTTTATAAACCTGTATCTTAAATTATCAGGCTATGTTTTTCCTAATTGGCAGTATCATACTCACTTCTTATCTCACACTGTCTTTTAAAGTTACGGAGCGGTTCAAAATAAATACCCTGCAGGCTATTGTGTTTAATTATATCACCTGTGTTATAACCGGATCATTGTTTAACGGTCATTTTCCCGTAAATGCTGAAGCGATGCAGCAACCTTGGTTTCCATGGGCAGTAGCGATGGGCGCAGTATTTATTTCAACTTTTAATCTTGTTGGTCTTACAACGCAACAACTGGGCGTATCGGTTGCATCGGTCTCTTATAAATTATCGCTGGTAATTCCTTTTATATTTTCAGTGTACCTGTATCATGAACCATTTACGGTATTAAAAACATTGGGTGTCGTGCTTGCTTTAATAGCCGTATACCTTACTGTAAAACGGGGAACGGGTCAGCAAAATGAAATCACGAATAAATGGATGCTGGGTTTACCTGTATTGCTTTTTGCCGGAAGCGGTTTACTGGATACGATGATAAAATATACAGAGCAACGTTTTTTAAATTCAGGAAACAGCAATGATTTTCTTATCACTGCTTTTGCCAGTGCTGCTGCTATTGGATTAGTATTGACAGCAGTATTAATAGTAACTGGGAAAATTTCTTTTCAATATAAGGCTGTGCTGGCAGGCGCTGCCATTGGCATTCCAAACTATTTTTCCATCTGGTGCCTTGTATTGGTGCTTAAGAAATATGCCGGTAACAGCTCCGCCATCATACCTGTAAATAATATGGGAATTGTTGTATTCAGCGCGGTGGCAGCATGGTTAATGTTTAGAGAAAGATTATCTTTTGTGAATTGGACAGGTATTGTATTATCTGTTTGCGCGATTGCATTAATTGCATTTGGCTAGTAGGCTCCCATGGGGGACAATGAAAAATAGAATTATGAGTGAGAAGGAATTTTTTTATACGATCGATAAAACGGCGAACGCGGAATTTAAAGACAGGGGCAGCCGGTTTATCGCCTGCGCTTTTCCATTGGAAACAAAAGAAGGTTTTAAAATCCAGCTTGCTGCAGTTAAAGCAGAACATCCAAAAGCGTCGCATTATTGTTTTGCCTATCGTATTGGCCTCAATGGAAATAATTTCAGATCGGGAGACGATGGCGAGCCCTCAGGAACGGCTGGCAAACCTATACTCGGCCAAATAGACAGTAAAGAATTAACCAACACGCTTATTATTGTAGTTCGTTATTTTGGGGGATCATTATTGGGTGTGCCGGGCTTAATTAATGCCTATAAGACCGCCACGTCGCTTGTATTACAGGTTACGCCCATCGTACAAAAACAAGTAGAAATAAATTACCGCTTGCAGTTTGATTATACCATGATGAACGATATAATGATGGTTGTAAAACAATACAACTGCACCGTTCTCAGCCAGGAAATGCAATTGTTCTGTAGTATTGCTATTGGCATACCGGTCAACCGCGTAGACTCAATTTTAAACCGTTTAAAAGATATCCGGAACGTAGAAGTTGAAAAGACGAAATAAGCTTTATTATTTCATGACAGGCGTTTGTAGTTGCGGTTATCATCTTCCATCAGCTCACCACATTTATATCGTACAATTCCTATGCTGCTGTGAGAAAAAAAATTCCCAGCAGACGATTGGCAAAATGTGATATTTAGTGAAAGGCATCGCAGCAGTTTCAGCGGTATGATTATTGAGGCATGTCACATTGATCATACTTGTTCCCCAAATTGTCCCTGCGCATCTTCCTTTATTACATTTTAAAAATTGCTTATGAACCAATGCTACTTTTTAGCCCGTAAAAATTATCGCATTTTATTTTTCTTTCTTGCTTGTTTTGGTCTTTATCAAACCAGCGCCCAGCCCATTATTAGTTTTCATTCGGTAGCCAGCGGTTTGTCGGCTGCCGTTGATGTTGTGAATGCGGGCGACAATACCAACCGGATCTTTGTTGTGCAACAGGCCGGTACCATCAAAGTCTTTGATCAATCACTGAATCCCTTAGGAGATTTTTTGACCGTTACTGGCAATAGCTACAATGGTGGCGAGCGGGGTCTGTTGAGTATGGCATTCCATCCAGATTATAAAAACAACGGATATTTCTTTGTCTATTACACTAATACGAACGGAGACGTTGAAGTGGCCAGGTATCATACCCCTCCGGCTACCCCCAATGTTGCTGATCCTGCGTCCAGGAAAATATTGCTCACCATTCCTCACCCCGTTAATAATAACCACAATGGTGGTAAACTTAATTTCGGGCCAGATGGTTATTTATACTTTGCTACCGGCGACGGTGGAGGTGGTGGTGATGGCCCGAATAATGCGCAAAACGGCACCGTATTGCTGGGCAAAATGGTCAGGATTAATGTAAGTGCCAACGAAATGGACCCGGCTCCTTATTACACGATTCCACCAGACAATCCATTTCTTGCTGCTGGCGATAATATACGTGATGAAATATGGGCATTTGGTTTAAGAAATCCTTTTCGCTGGAGCTTCGATAAGTTAACGCACGATATGTGGATTGGCGATGTGGGGCAAGATCTGTATGAAGAAATAGACTTTAGAGCGGCTGGCACTTCAGGCGGACTTAATTACGGCTGGCATTGTATAGAAGGTACACATCCATATGCTCCGGCTAATCCGGGCTGCATTCTTAGTGCTGGTGTTTACGCGCCACCGTTGTTTGATTATCCGCATAACAACGCTACTGGTGGTTTCGCTGTCATTGGTGGTTTTGTCTATCGTGGCACATTAAACCCTGCGATGTACGGCTATTATATTTTTGCTGATGAGGTTTCTTCTAACGTTTGGCTTTTGCCAACAGGTGGCACTGGCGCAGATACGATTGAGTTCAGGGCATTGCAGGCCAATATTAGTTCTTTTGGCGAAGCAGAAAATGGTGAGTTATATGCGACTTCTTTAAACGGTCAGTTGTATAATATTGTTGCAACAGGGAATGCTGCACTGCCGGTAAAGTTAATAAGTTTTGAAGGCGCTGCCAGGGAAGGGTACAATCAACTAAACTGGCTAACATCAGGTGAAACGCAATTGCGTCAATTTGAAATTGAATATAGCACAGATGCGGTTCATTTTCAACAGGCAGGCATTGTTGCAGCAGCTAATAGCGGCGCCTATTCGTTTAAACATCTTATTTCAACTACACATAAATTATATTACCGCCTGAAGATGGTTGATATTGATGGCAAATTTATTTATTCAAACCTTATCATTATTGCAGGCAATGATTTCCATGGAAAGAACTTTGCCAGTCCGTCTCTTATCAGTAACGGTTTGCTATATCTCCGGCTTGAAAGTTCTTTCAGCAATTTGCAAATAATAAATATGGATGGAAAGGTTATTCACCAGGAAGCAATTGCTAACAGAACCGGCAATATCAGTATATCCATTGCCGGTACACCTGCCGGGCAATACCTGGTGCGGTTATATAGCAACGACAAACAATTAACGCAGAAAATAGTTGTGCAATAAAAAACGGTACTAGAATAAATAAAAAGGTACGAACTGAATAGTTTCGGTTCGTACCTTTTTAAAATTATTTTTATCTGACTGTCGTTTGTGCTAGTATTTCATTAGCACATTTCACATATTCATCAGATTAACTTTTAAACCTTCCGCTGACTACCAAATTTTTATTGCCAGGGATATAAGTATAAAATCCTTCATCCGTTTTTACACCCAGCTTACCCGCGGTTACCATATTAACCAGCAACGGGCAAGGTGCGTATTTTGAATTGCCAAATCCCTCATGCAATACACGAAGAATGGAAAGACAAATATCCAGGCCAATAAAATCTGCTAACTGCAATGGCCCCATGGGATGTGCCATACCGAGTTTCATGACGGTATCAATTTCAGCCACGCCAGCCACACCTTCGTATAAACTATAAATAGCCTCATTGATCATGGGCATTAATATTCTGTTGGCAACAAAACCCGGATAATCATTCACCACGCAGGGTGTTTTGTTCAATTGAATAGTGAGGGTTACAATAGCGTCCGTTGTTTCTTTTTTGGTAGCATAGCCATTAATAATTTCTACTAATTTCATTACCGGCACCGGGTTCATAAAATGCATACCAATAACGGATTCTGGTCTTTTTGTAACGGCCGCAATTTTTGTGATGGAGATAGATGATGTATTAGTGGCAAGTATTGCACCGGCAGGCGCCGCGTCATCCATCTGTTTAAATATATGCAGCTTAAGATCTGTATTTTCAGTGGCGGCTTCTATAATTAATTGTGCTTCCTGCACACCCGCTGCTATAGAATTGAACGTCTGCAAATTGGCAATAGTGGCGGCCTTTATTTCTTCTGTTATGACAGCTTTGCTGAGTTGACGATCCAGATTGGTTGTAATCGTAACAATTGCTCTATCCAATTGCTCCTTCGATACATCAATAAGGTTTACGGTAAAACCATTTTGTGCAAATACATGCGCAATGCCATTGCCCATGGTACCCGCACCAATGACTGCAATTTTCTGAATTGTCTGAACCATAATTAGGATGTCTGATTGTTTGATATTTGAATTCTTCCATTCACAAACCGGTATTATACCGATGCCCAAAGATATACCGATGAACGGATTGCGACGCAACGATGTTGCTATAAAAATCAGAAGCTGGAATCAAAATTATTTCCGGCAAGATTATCAAAAAATTAATAGAATGAAATTGGTCGGATCGCTGTCCTGTACATCCCAATAATCCCAGTTCAGACAATTTTCACGCAGCGGTCGCAACGAAGCAGCGAACACGGTGGCGCACTATTAATTCAGTAAAGACAGCAAAGAAAAGGAGAGAAGCAAAGAAATAAAGTGGTAATCTGACAGTGGGTTCGGTCCTATACATCCCAATAATCTCATCCATCCCAGTTCAGACAATTTTCACGCCCGCCTGAATGCCGAAGTCGGGCAGGCAAAGACAGCAAAGAAAGGAGAGAAGCAAAGAAATAAGGTGCTAATTTAATAGTGGTTCCAGTCCTATAGACCCCAATAATCCCATCAATCCCGGTTCAGATTACTGATTTTTGAAATCACCCCGTTTCCAGGCTTGTATAAAATCGGCCCAGGCCAATGGATTCAGCAGGCCGA
>JBDUAY010000171.1:0-10938 GCA_040004415.1 Bacteroidota bacterium
TTGTAGTAGACGATGAAGACCGTGAGAATGAAGGTGATTTTATTACGGCGGCACGGAATGTAACCCCCGAAGTCATCAATTTTATGAGCAAATACGGACGCGGCCTTATTTGTGCCCCGCTGATGGAAGAGCGCTGTGATGAACTGGACCTGGAGCTGATGGTAAACAATAATACTGCGCTGCACGAAACTGCTTTCACCGTATCAATTGATTTGCTGGGTCATGGCTGCAGCACGGGTATTTCTGCGCACGATCGCGCTAAAACCATCCAGGCATTAATTAACCCTGCTACCAAACCGGCCGATCTTGGCAGACCTGGCCACATCTTTCCGTTAAGGGCAAAAAAAGGCGGCGTGTTGCGCCGCGCAGGCCATACAGAGGCAACCATCGATCTCGCCAGGCTGGCTGGTTTTGAACCCGCTGCTGTGCTGGTAGAAATAATGAACGAAGATGGAGCGATGGCCAGGCTTCCTGAGCTCAAAGAAATTGCCAAAAAATTTGATCTTAAACTTATATCTATCAAAGATTTAATAGAATACCGTCTTAAAACAGATTCGTTAATTGAAGAAATTGTGCGGGTGGATATGCCTACACAATGGGGACATTTTAAGCTGGTCGCTTTTAAAGAAAAAGGTTCCACCAATGAGCACCTTGCTTTATTGAAAGGTGAATGGAAGAAAGATGAGCCTGTATTAACCAGGGTTCATTCATCGTGCTTCACGGGTGATATTTTAGGATCGCTGCGTTGTGATTGCGGCGAGCAGTTGCATAAGGCCATGGAAATGGTAGAAAAAGAAGGCAAGGGCGCTATATTATATATGAACCAGGAAGGCCGCGGCATTGGGCTTGTAAATAAATTGAAGGCCTATAAATTACAGGAACAGGGCATGGACACGGTAGAAGCCAATCTTCATTTGGGCTTTGGAATGGATCAGCGTGATTATGGCATTGGCGCACAAATATTACGTTACCTCGGTATTACTAAATTGAAGCTGATGAGTAATAACCCCAAGAAAAGGGCCGGCCTGCTGGGTTATGGAATTGAGATTGTTGAAACAGTTGCCATTGAAGCGGTGCCCAACCCGCACAATGAAAAATATTTACAAACCAAGATAGACAAAATGGGACATACGCTTACGCCGTTTTCGTCTCCTCCTTTGTAAGACCTCACCCCCTGCCCGTTCCACCTGCTGTGCAGAAAGGTGCCTCAATACAACAAATTCTACAGTACCTGGCTGGGGTGTCTGAGATAAGTGCTCCGCGAAAGATAGTTTTGTATTCAGGCCGATCAAAAATTGCAGGCAAATTTAATGTGGAGGCCACCGGTAATAACCAGCAACTGGCGGTAACCAGGGCACTATTCCGCGGTGAGGGTCAAGGGTGATGAGGTCAAGGATTCACCGATGTAACCCTCGTAGAATCCGCCACCGCCGGTTTTACCACTTCCCTGATCTTTTTCTTCCTGAACAAATCCCCAAACGTTTCAAATTCTTTGCGGTAAGAAATACTGGCGCCACTGCGGCTCTGCTTGCCCGTTAGGCTGGTCAGATAACTCCTGTTTTCGCGATAGAACAAATTCAATAAAATTTTCCCATCGGAAGTAAGCTTGTACTGCGCCGTAACATCCGGCAAAAACTGTATATTGTTCCTGCTGTTGGAAACACTGGTATTGTTAAACCCGAAATCAAGCGCGCTGCCCACAATAAACGTGAGGCGTTCATTGAAATAACTTTTGTTTACAGAAAAACCAACGTTGCCCCTGTCTGGTAAATATTGCGTGGTGGTACTGGCAACATCCGTGAGCACCGTACCATTGTATGCGGAGGCACTGACATTGATACGGAAGTTAGGATCCCTGAATACATTCTGCAATACATTACTGAAAGCCCGGCTCAGCTGGTTGGAAACAACACCCGATAAACTGTTCAGAAAAATACCCTGGAAAGCGATCGCCCCCGGATTTAATGCGTTGGTAGAACTTGACAATGGCCCGAAACTATTAAAAACAATCAGCAAAGAACTCTGCTTGTTTCTTTCATTTTCATCCCGCTGAATCAACTTCAGCAATTCCAGGGCATCCGGGTTATCGGCCAGTGAGCTGTACGACGGCAATTCGATATCAAACTTAAAATCAAGATTTTTTAATTTATTGGTAATGGTTGTTTTAACCAGCACATCGCCCACATAATTTTTAACGTTGGTGTTAAACTGGGCCAGGGCCGGGTTGTTATTCGTTCCCAAATCACTGAAGCGCACGTTGGGCGCTGTATATTCTGCCACTACATTAATATCTGCATTATAGGGGTCATCGTGCCACATAATATAGTTGGGCTCACCTTCGCTTAATTTAAATCTTCTTTTGATGGATTGAAACGTAAAAGTGTAATCGCCTTTGTCGATATCAAAACGTCCGTTTAATGAAAGATTTGAATTGGTACCTACGTTCATGTTAAGCACCCCGTGCCCTACTGCGCTTATCTGGTCACCGGCGGCTTCATCCAGTATTACATTTATTTTAGCAAATTTATTGGCCGTCATTTTAAGATTAACGGTAAGATTATTTTCAACCCGTGCGGCATTGGTTTGCTGCATTTCTTTACCATATACTTTCCAGGTAAGAAAATCTGCTTCACCGTTTAAGCGGCTGCTGGCAATGGGCAGGCTAATAACAGAACTATCCGTTGGTTCCCCCTGTATATCCATTTGCATATCTTCCTGCGGGCCTTTAAAAGAAACCGTTGCCTTACCAATGGCACGGCCGTAAAACTGTTTGTTGTCTATATTGGTTGTATTGAGCAGCAGCAGCCGGTTTGTTTTAACACGAAAATCGAACGCCATATCTTTAAAATTGTTATGGTACAATTTTCCATTCAGTACTTCAGCCGTGTTATTCAATTCATCTTTTATCTCGAAGCTGCCAAAATCAATACCATCATCCTGCAATTTAACAGTGGCTTTTGTTATATGGTAAGTACACCTGGTGTAGTCTACCATGAGGGAGGCGTCCGTAAGCGTTAGATCCCCTAAATATTTTAAATTTTTCCCTTTGCCCACCACCCGTAAATCACCGGCCGCATAACCATCCAGGTGACTGAAAATACCCGTAAGGTAGCGTTGCAGTAAATGGATACTGGTTTTGTCTTTTAAGTGTGTAGTAAGGTCGATGCCTGTGCCGGTGCTATCAGCCGTATTGATGAAACCATTCAAATCAAAATTGTAATTCTTGTTTTCTGAAATGGCCACCAGCGCTACCCGGCCAGATGCTTTTGAATAGCCTGTCGAAATTTGAATTTTACCAACAGAATCATCATCCAGCCGGAACTGTTCCGCAGTTGCGTTTACATCAACGTTCATGTTCCCAAACGGATCATTAATGTTGACCTTTCCAGTCAGCAAACCTTCCAGCCGGTTGCTTTTTATAAAGAACGGCGCAAAGTCGCCAATGTTTATTTTTTTCAGATCAACGTCCAGGTCTGTCCCCTGCCCGGCTTCTGAAAGGTGCGATGTAACCAATACTTCCTGATCGCCGCTGTATATTTTTAATCCTTCCGTTGTAATGATATCTCTTGTTAAGGTAAGTTCTCCATTCTTATCAATCGTCCACCGTTTGCCATTAATATCAAATGTAGATGGATCGAAAATAACACTGAAACCATTTGATTTTGTCTGGAACCTGCCCGAGATATCAGCTGAGTTCAGCGTTTGATTTGCGCTGGTGGTAATATTGATTTTTGAAATATCACTGGCAGATCGTATGGTTACTTTTGTACCGGGAAAATGAAGGCTGTCGTTTATAAATACGTCACCAACCGTCAGGCCTAAGTTTAGCGAATCCAGGTTACCCCTGCCCTGTATATTGGTATTGCTGAAACTGGTATTCTTGTAACTGAACTGCGGCACATCGGCGTCCAGGTTAAACAAATTTTCTTTGCTGTTGATGCGCCCGCTGAAATTGCTGTTATTAAAGCCTTTCAGGTTTTTATCCACCAGGTCCAGGTAATCATCAATTTTTTTTGTGGTGATGACAAAACTAAAATTCTCATTGGTAATTTTATGGGTAGATGGTTTTATATAGCTGGGATAATAGCGGTTTAAAAAGATCTGAAAAGCTGTAGGCAGTTCGCGGATGGAATACTCACCTGCCAGCGCAGCATCAAACTCATTGCTTTCTACCACGATGCTTTTACTGTTACCCGTTTTTTTAGATTCAACCGTTAATGAATCAAAAGAAATGCGCTGACCATTTTTAAAGATGGCGGCATCATATATTTTTGCGGTACCTAAAAAGTCGTCAATATTATCGCCGGTAAAATCAAAACGCAGGCTGCCATTAAAATCGATGTCGTCTTTATATAGTTTCAGTCTTTTTAAATTGGCCTTGTTTACCGTAGCAAAGAAATTAAACCGTGGATCTGTTTTGCTGAAATCTACCAGCCCATTCAGGCTGAGGCCAAGGTCAGCGTCATCTGCGTGCAGCTCCCCGTTAAACAAACGCTTTGCCAGTGTTCCGTTTACTTTTATGTTTTTATAATTATAATCATTGAAATCAATGTTGCTCACGGTTCCATCTAATTTGGCCTGTATATTATTTATTTTAAAACTGTTTCCTTTTATGCCTACGTTAAAGGCAATATTACCCAGGTTATTATTATCTACCAGGCTGCCGAGGTTGAAACCGGCTGAAGAAATTTTACCTGAGTAGCCAGGTATATCGTTTGCCGGAAACTTCATCGCTACATCAGCCACTACAATACCGAGACCTGTTTCAATGGTGCCCCTGGTTACAAAATCTTTTATAAAGCCGGTAAAGTTTCCTCTAAAATGTATGAATTGCAGGCGATCCAGCCGGGGCTCATTGACCGTTTTCAGGGCAGGTATTACCGTTAGTACATCGGCATAGGTAGTTCTGAAATCGTTCGATTTAAAATCAATAAATGTTTTATCAATATCCGGCAGGCCTTTGAGGGCAATATCACCGTTAAGCGTGGTATTGTTGCCGGCTTTAATAATAATGCCTTTGCCTTTTAAATCTGCCACCGTGCCATGCAATGCACCGGTTACAAAAATTTCTTTTTTCCAATTGGCCAGTTCAGGAGCGAAATAAGCAATATCATCACTATGGACAAGGGCGCTTTTAAAATTGCCCTGCATCTGCACCTTCTCAATAAAATCGCCCATGTCATCAAAATTATTATACCGCATTACAAAGTAATTGGTAAGATGACTTTTATTGGTTTGTATATCCAGGCTGTTAAATTCCATGGCGCGTGGCTGCCATTTCATATTGGCCTTAAATGCTTTTATTTCAAACCCACTTCTCTCTTTGGCAGTCAGCGTGGCGGCAGCGCTGATGGTATCCTTTACCCATGTGAGGTTTTTAAAAACCGCATTGATATTGGTAAACTGTATGTGCTGCGCATCAAAATAATAAGATGCTGCGCGATCTGATTTTTTCTCATCTTTAAAAGCACCGTTGAGAATGCTGACTTTAGTGGCAAGAATTTTCCAGCCGGATATGTTCCAGACCAGGTTGGTATCGTTGGGATCTCTTATGGTTGACGGCGGTTTGTACGTACGTTTACCTTCATAATTATAGATGGAAAAAATAGGTTCTGTTATGGCCAGGGTATTAATATCAACCAGCTTTTTATTAAAATCGATTTCGCGGGCATCCAGGTTTAGCGAAGCCAGGTAAAAACCCATATCCTCCCCCCGCCAGCCATCTCTTTTTAACAAGTGAATATTTTTTAATTCAGCTTTTTGTAATTGCAGCTGAATGCTTTTTTTCTTTGAGGTATCTGAGGAACCGGAGAAATAATCGACCAAAAACTGGTAGTTCCAGGTAGAATCTGACCGATGGAGATAAATGGTAGCATCTTCCAGCCCTACATATTGCAACACGGCCGTATCGCGCAGAAAAAACCAGTCGTTTATATTTACTTTGAGCTGGCCGGCATACAGCAGGGTATCTTTGTTTTTATCTTCTACATAAACGCCTTCCATCTGCATTTTGCTGAAAAAAGAAAAGTTTACCTTTTTTACAGAAACGCGCGTACCCAGTCCTTTTGACAACCGGGACGACGCCTGCCCCGCGAGCCAGGTTTGTACGAGGCTGGTTTGCACCAGTAAAAAACACATGAGTAAAAAACAGAGCAATATTAAAATGCTGCGGAAAAAATGTTTGGGCGTAAGAACAGCTATCACCAATACCGCCAGGCCGGCTGTTTCCCAAAGCCTTGCTCCCGGCCAAATATACATGGCGGCCAGGTACACCGCCAAAAGCGACGATAAGGTATAGTATTTTATTTTGAACGGTTTTTCCAGCGGGTGAACGTATTTGTATAAGGGGTAAAAATAAGATAATCAGCAGCAGGATGCAAATTCAGTACCAAGGGGTGCAAGTAACGTTTTTCTTATCAAAAAATTATCATTCGGCTCAAGTAAACAAGGCAATTGGCAAAGGTGTGCGCAAACAATCCGGGATGCGCGGCTGCTTCTTCGATATTACAAATTTTCCCCGCTTCACTATGTAGTAAAATCTGGCTATATTTCACCCCGTAATGAAACTTAAAATAATTTTTATTGCCCTTCTAATCTCTCTTCTTTTTGCCTGCAGGCAAAAGAAAGCTGATTTTTCAATTAAAGCCCCAAAGGATTGGATTGTAGTGGATACTGTTTCGGGCGAACAGGAGCGATCTGTGTCGATGCATCCACCTGTCTACACCAAAATTCCGGCGTTTGTGGCGAACATTAATATTTCCATTCAACATTCTTACAGCACTGGCATGTATATGCATGGGGTGGTTTCTGCAGTAAAAAGAGATGCCTTCTTTTTTGAAGATAATGGGGAAGGAACGCGCACCTTAAACAACTACAACATAAAATGGGAGCGTCATATTATGCAGTATAAACAATCGGCGCCCAGAGTTGAGCAAAAAACATATTTTATTGGAGACTATAATAACGTTTATATGATTGTTTGCACGTCTAAATTACATGAGATGGATAAATTACAGGGTAAAATTGACGAAGTGCTAACGTCGTTCAAGATATTGTAATAAGATTGTTAAGATTGCGGATTATTTTGAACCACGGAGACACCCGGGCACGGAGAATATTTCCAGCTTATTTTTTAGATTATTGAATTTTGCATTAAGACGATACACGGAGACTTGCTTCGCAATAATAGAGATTTGAATGACGGAGGCACGGTGAATTAAAAGAACTTGTATTGCAGATAGCCTTTGAGGGAATACACAGCGATATTGCTTTGCAATAGTTGACTTAAACAGATAACAAAAACGAACTAAAAAGATGGATACATTGACCGTAAAGATTGCTAACCAACCTGAATTTGATAAGATTCATCAACTCAATCATGAAATTTTTGCAGATGAAATTCCACAGCATGAAAAAAAGCATGATGGAAAACTGGTAGATGCATTTCATGAAAAAAATACGTACATCGTAGCACTGGAAGGCGATGAATTGGTTGGAATGGTTTGTTACAACGCCGTGCGGCCATTTTCGCTCGATAAAAAAATGACCAATCTTGATTCCTGTCTTCCACCGCATAGTAAGCTGGTGGAAATAAGGCTTTTTGCTGTAAAGAAAAACAGGCGCAAAGAAGGGATTGCTTTGCAAATGCTAAAAAAAATGATACCATCTTTAATTTCACTTGGCTACGATTTGGGCGTAATATCAGCCAGTTTAAAAGAGTTGGATTTATATAATAACATTGGTGCTGTTCCGTTTGGTGACCTGGTGGGTACAAAGGAAGTTCCTTACCAACCTTTATATTTTCACATCAATAATTTAAAAGGCGCGTTTAAGGTTGACTGACGTAAACACCAGTACGGAGAGCGTGTTATAATTTTAACAGATAATAAAATATGGATGAAGCAGGCATTAATTTTAGCACAGGTCCGGTTAATATTTCAACAGAAGTTCGGCAGGCGCTGATTGCTCCATCTGTTTCGCACCGGTCTGCAACGTTTCAAAAATTGTATAATAGCACTGCAACATTTTTGTGCGAACAATTCAACACAAAAAATGTCTTTTTTATTACTGGCAGCGGCACGGCCGCCAATGAAATGATGATATGGCAAATAAAAATGCGCGGCGGTAAAGGATTAATTCTTTCTAATGGTGAATTTGGACTGAGATTGATTGAACAGTCCAAACGGGCATCTTTGCAGTTTGCTGAATATAATTTAAATTTTGGTGAACCCTTCGACCTAAAAAAGATTGAGACGATTGTTACTGAAGAGAAAATCAAGTGGGTTTTACTTTGCCACTGTGAAACATCGACTGGTGTTGTATATGATCTTGATTTAATTTCAACACTGTGTGCAAAAAATAATTGCAGCTGTTATGTTGATTGCATGAGCACCGTTGGCACGAACGCTATTGATTTATCGCAGGTAACGATGGCGACTGCGTCTTCCGGTAAAGGCTTTGCGTCTGTTGCAGGCCTGGGCATTATTTTTTCAAATACGGCATTGATAACTTCGTCAACAACGCCACTATATTTAGATCTCAGTTATTATTTAAACAAGAATGGCATTCCTTTCACCCTTTCATCTAACCTGCTGAATGCGCTGTATGTTTCTATCAAACAAAAATTTTTGCCAGAACAAATGAAGTTGATTGATCATTATTCCTATGAATGTTTTCAGGTGTTACGATCATTCAACCTGCTTCCATTCAGCAATGAACAATCGAAAGTGTTTACCATTTCGCCAGGAAATTCAATTCGTGAATTTGCTGCCGCACTTACAAATAAACAGGTTATTACCAGTTACGAAAGTGGTTACTTAAGACAAAGAAACTTATTACAGATTGCATTCTTCGGTTACTACCAAAAAACGGAGCTTGACAAATTATTGACAGCGCTCAAAGAAAGCATCGGTACAACTTCTGGAAATTTTATTACTACAGCAGTCCGGTAACTTTATTACATTAAAATACTACCACCCGGATCCAAAAACTTCCGCGGGTTATTGTGGAACGGTTGATTTTTTTTGCGTGAGCAGCAGAGGTTTTAACCGTAACGCGTGGCCATCACTGCCATCATCCATCTGTACTTTTAATATGGGTATACACCGCGTTCATCTTCTTATATTACAGAAAACTAATGTGCGCAATAATGAAATAAGTTTATCTTTTTACTTATCTTCATAGCAACCTTATCTGTATGCAAATAATTACCTGCCTTGCCCGCGTTCACCGCGGCGAAGAAAGAATTTTTATAGCCTCTGAGTATGGCGCTTCCATCAATGCTATTTTAAAAAAAATACCGGGGATTAAATGGAGCCAGACGCAAAAACAGTGGCATATTCCGCTTGATGAAAAAGGGTATAAACAATTCTGCAAGTCAGTTGCTGCGGTAGCTGAAATTAACAGCACGCTATTAAAGGAATATTTACAAGAAAGAAAAGGTGGAAATACTGTTGTTCCAGAATCTGCTCAGCAGTTTAAACCGGCCCAGAAAAAAAAGCTGCTACAGGAAAAAATCAGCAAGACCGGTATTTCTTTGATAAAAATTGCGGATGCTCCTCAACAGATATTACCAGCGCTTACACCAGGCAGGGCAATAAGTAACCCGCCGCTACCGCCGTCGCATCAACGAAATTCATTTTCTGAAAAAGAAGTTACGGTCAAGCCTGCGGTTGCTTCTGCAAAAATTTCCGGCGCTAACAAGCATGCATTGACGGCGTTTAAGCAGCACCTGGTGTTGAAAGCGTACAGTCCGTCTACGGTAAAAACGTACCTGAATGAAATGAGCCAATTTGTACAGGAACTAAAAGGGCATGCCGCAGAAGAATTTACGCCGCAACGATTAAAAGATTATTTACAATATTGCTTTGAACATTTACATTTAAGTGAGAATACGTTACATAGCAGAATGAATGCGCTGAAGTTTTATTACGAACAGGTTTTGAGTAAAGAAAAATTTTTTTGGGAGATACCGAGGCCCAAAAAACCGGCCCTTTTACCTAAATTATTAAATGAAGATGAATTAAGAAAATTGTTTAACACGCTGAAAAATAAAAAGCACAAAGCGATGCTTTTTACAGCGTATAGTGCCGGCTTACGTGTAAGTGAAATTGTGAATTTAAAGATTGCTGATGTAGATAGTAAAAGAATGCAACTTTTTATTGCCAGGGCGAAAGGAAAAAAAGACAGGTATGTAAATTTAAGTCCGCTGGTGCTGGACATTTTAAGAAAATATTTGGTGGAATACAATCCGCGGCCAAAAATTTATTTGTTTGAATCGGAAACCAGTTTGGGCGCCTATCCTACCCGGACCGTACAGCAAATTTTTTCGGCCGCAAAGCATAAGGCTGGCATTTCAAAAGCGGTGGGGGTGCATAGTTTACGGCATAGTTTTGCCACGCACCTGCTGGATAAAGGGACAGATATAAAGTATATAAAAGATTTGCTGGGGCATTTTAATATAAAGACGACTGAGCGGTATTTGCATGTGAGTAAGAAGCAATTGGTTAACATTATCAGTCCTTTTGATGATTTATGGAAAACGAATACGATTGATTGGTAATATGTATTTGTTAAATAGCATTTCCGCAGTAAATAAATAGAAGAAAAAAATGCTATAAACTTCATTTTTTTTGGTATTATTGAAAATCGATTTATTATATTTATCGGGCCTTTGTCTGTGACTTAGGGTGGCGAAGCCATTGGATTAATTGAGTCGCTGTTGAGTTAGTTAAAGCATTGGATAAGTTGATAAAAAAGTGTTTAAAAAGCATGCTATGCTAAAACGGATTGTACTACAAACAATACAAATTATTGATCAGAAACCAGTTGACTGTAAGCTTTTTAATTTTTCGGCAGGTACGTCTAATAGCATAAATTAGCGTGTTATAAGCCATTTCTCAGCGACCCAAACATTAACTATACCTTCGACACAACAGA
>JBDUAY010000172.1:0-10908 GCA_040004415.1 Bacteroidota bacterium
TTAACTTTTTGAGGCGTGTACATTCGCATTGAAAAAAAATACACATAAAATTAATTATTCCATTAAAACAAACTTATCATGAACAAGAAAAGACAAACGATTGTGAACAGCCTGGGGAAAAAGACAGTGCTGATAGGCATTGCAGCATGTACACTTTTTAGTTGCCACAAATCAACACCCGACGAACAGGCGCTGAAGGACTTCAAAGTAATTAACCTGGTAGCCAATACAAACGAGTACCATCCGCTACTGGTAGATCCAACATTGATAAATGGTTTTGGCCTGGCGTGGTCGGCAGGCGGTATAGCGTGGGTAAATTCAGTAGGCGGACATGTAAGTGAATTATATAATTCCGAAGGAAGCAGGTTAAGGGCGGTGAATATTCCATCGCCGGCAGATACGATTGGCGGCTTTCCCTGTGGCATTGTGTTAAGTACAGGTAAGGGGTTTAACCTGTCAGCAAACAATCCGGCAGCTTTTTTATTTACGGGTTTTGACGGCGTGTTATCCGGATGGAACGGCGCTTCGGGAAATAATGCGCAGAGGCTCAAAACGCCTTTCAATGCCAGCTATACAGGGCTGGCCATTGCATCAAATGGCGGGCACAATTTTATTTACGGAGCCAATTTTGGTCAGAAAAAAATTGACGTGTGGGATACTGCGTTCAAAAAAGTTAGCATGACATTCAAAGATCCTACGCTGCCGGACAACTATTCACCTTATAATATCCAGGGAGCAGGTGGATTGCTTTTTGTGGTATACGGAATTTTGGATACCAGGGAAAAATCGCCTACCAAAGGCCATGGCATTGCGGGTGCAGGTACCGGGTATGTAAGCGTGTTTAATACGGATGGATCTTTTAAATTCAGGCTGGCTTCCCGTGGTACACTTAACCTGCCGTGGGGTGTTACCCTGGCGCCGGCAAGTTTTTTGGAAGACCAGGATATGAACAACGGTGGCGGGCATGGTGGGTATGAAAGCAGCGGCCAGGCTATTGCCAGCTACGGACATTATGATCCAACAGAAACGGTAGTACTGGTTGGTAATTTTGGCGATGGACGCATAAACGTATATACCCAGGCTGGTCAATACCTTGGCCAGTTACAATCCCATAAAAACCCAATAACAATAGAAGGCTTGTGGGCGCTCTCTTTTCCGCCTGCAAGTGCTGGCATAGATCCGGGAAGATTGTATTTCACAGCCGGTCCCGACAACGAAAAGGATGGCGTTTTTGGGTACCTGAAAAAGCAATAATGATTCTTCATACAAAACAGCGTAACCCTAATAATAACCCGGCAGACAAATGTTACCGGGTTATTGTATTATCAGCGCTTATTTTTTATATTACGATACGCTGTAACAAATAAACCTGCTCGTGCGTCAAAAGTATAAACCGCGCCGCATGTTTAGAAATTATTTGAAGATT
Organism: Bacteroidota bacterium; assembly: GCA_040004415.1. Classification (GTDB taxonomy): domain Bacteria; phylum Bacteroidota; class Bacteroidia; order Chitinophagales; family Chitinophagaceae; genus JACMLD01. The sequence continues at coordinate 1,427 of JBDUAY010000172.1, forward strand.
GCCTTCCGTAACCTCTGGAAAAACAAGGGATTTTCTGCCATCAATATCATAGGGCTCGCCAGCGGCCTGGCCGTTTGTTTGCTTATTGTGTTGTACGTAGTGGACGAGCTGAGTTATGAACGCTATAATGAGCACGCTGCTTCCATCTATCGTATTGAGGCCGATCTTACTTTCAATGGTACGCGGTTCAACGCCGCAGTAACCCCGGAACCCCTTGCTGCAGCGCTGAAACGCGATTACCCGCAGATAAAACAGGTAGCCCGCGTCGCCAACCAGGAAGACATACTGGTTAAAAAAGATGGACAGAATATCCGTGACCACCATGCGGCCTTTGTTGATTCTACTTTCTTCGAAGTTTTTACGCTACCTGCCTTGTACGGCAATACGCAGACGGCGCTCAATGACCCCACCTCAATTGTTATAGATGAAACGACGGCCCGTAAATATTTCAATACAGCAGATGCAGTGGGCAGGGTACTGCGCATTGACAACACAACGGACTGCAAGGTCACCGCGGTCATTGCCGATATGCCGCTGCGTTCCCATTTTCATTTCCATTTTCTCCGGCCGCGGGGGCAGCATGGGCCGCAGGCGGACGCATGGCTATCCAATAATATCTACTCTTATGTATGGGTGCAGGCAGGCGTTAGCAAACCGCAGTTGCAGCAAATGGTTAATGCCACGCTTAACCGTTATATGACAAAAGACCTGGAGGCATTTACGCACGCTACGATTGATGAACTTGAAAAGACCGGCAATCATTTCAAGTATCCGGTTACCGCACTTACAGATATTCACCTGCATTCTGCCAAATCATATGAACTGGAACCGAACGGCGATATTTCCTATGTCTATATTTTTTCCGTGGTGGCGATCTTTATCCTGCTCATCGCCTGCGTTAATTTTATGAACCTTTCCACTGCGCGTTCCGCAGGCCGGGCAAAAGAAGTAGGCATTCGCAAAGTCGCCGGGTCATTGCGTTCCCATTTAATGATCCAGTTCCTCACCGAATCGGTGCTGATTAGTTTTTTATCGCTGATACTCGCCCTTGGCATCGCCGTGGTATTAATGCCCTGGTTCAACCAGCTGGCCGCTAAAAACATGCAGCTACATACACTTTTTTCCACCTGGCTTTTCCCGGTGATGCTGTTGCTGGTGGTATTAGTGGGTTGCGTTGCCGGCAGTTACCCTGCCTTTTACCTCTCTTCCTTCCAACCCATACAGGTGCTGAAAGGAAACATCGCCGGGGGGTTCAAGAATAGCCGGCTGCGCAGTGTGCTCGTTGTGTTCCAGTTCAGTATTTCCATCGTGCTGATCATTGGTACCATGGTCATTTACAGCCAGCTTTCATATATTCATGAGCGTAAGGTAGGCTATAACCGCGACCAGGTACTGGTGCTCCACAATGCCTGGTACCTTGACAACAATATCAAACCATTTAAAGAAGCAGTGCGTCAAATGCCAGGCGTTGAAAGTATCAGCCTCAGTGGCGACGTGCCGACTTCCATCAATTTTGACCGGGAAGGCTGGTTCCGGGACGCCAGTTTTGACGCCAGCAAAGCCGCTATCCTAACCAATTTCTTCGTGGATGAAAATTACATACCAACGCTCGGCATGCAAATGGTACAGGGCAGAAATTTTTCCAGGGATATGCTGACCGATTCATCGGCTATTATCATCAATGAAGCAACCGCCAGGGAACTCGGGTTTAAAGATCCGCTGAAAGAAATTCTCTATAAACCAGAAGGCGATAGCCACAATTTTAAACCCCGTGCTTATCATATTATAGGTGTGGTGAAAGACTTTAATTTTGCTTCCTTACATGAAAAAATAGATCCGGTCATTATCGAACTGGGCGACAACCGGGGCAGTATTTCTCTTCGCCTGCGTACCGTAGCCGCTGCAAACGTGATTGATCAGATAAAAACGCAATGGAACAGTATGGCACCCGGCCAGCCTTTTCAATATACGTTCATGGACGCTGATTTCAATGCGCTCTATGCCACCGAACAAAAAACCGGTAAGCTATTTACCAGTTTCGCTCTTTTTGCCGTACTGATTGGTTGCCTTGGTTTATTCGGCCTGGTTACCTATGCTGCTGAACAACGTGCTAAAGAAATTGGTGTACGAAAGATCCTCGGCGCTGGCACCGGAACCATTGTTGCACTGCTGTCAAAAGATTTTGCCCGGCTCGTCCTCATTGCTTCGCTAATCGCTTTTCCCGTTGCCTGGTATATGATGCATCAGTGGCTGCAAAGCTTTGCCTACCGTACCAGCATCAACCCCTGGGTATTTGTGCTGTCTGGAGCAGGGGCCATTGTAATCGCCTTGCTGACCGTTGGTTACCAGGCCATTAAAGCGGCGCTGGTGAACCCGGTAAAAAGTTTGCGCACACAATAATGCAGTTTGGTAAAAGACCAACCGGCGCAGGTTTATCTTTCAGTTTCCGATGGAGATACCAATGTTCCAAATCAATAAAACCTGGCGATACCGGGGTACAAAAACTATCTTATTACTGCCGGTAACCGTTCAGGTTCGCTTTCATTTTTTTTACCGCTGGATGGCTTTCGTATAGTTTTTTTGCCAGCGGGATAATGGGGAGACGAGGGAAGGCTCCAAAATCATTTAATAAATTTCAGTCTTACAAAGTTCACCCGTAATAAATCGAAATTTGTTATTTCCTGCTGAGCTAACGCTGCATTTTGGACTTCTTCCAGTCGTTCTCCTGTACAATTCCGAGTGTATGCATTATAGACCTGGATCGATTGGCTAACCTTGTTGCCTGAACGATAATACTCGAGGGTCATTATTAGAAGATGCATAAAATGATATAGCAACGGTCTGAAATTTTTGCGGGTACAGATACTCCTCCTGTGCACGCCTGAGCTGCATATTACCTGGAAACTTGTTCCTGCCCGCCAACGATGAATGCAAACAGGATAGTTACATCCCATTACCTCCAACTACACATTCTGGTTAACCAATTTCCTTTTTGAAGAAGAATTTTATGCGAAACAAAAAATTCATCATTAAATTTTTTTTATGAAATTGAAAGTTATTTTGCCAGTTGTTGCATTCATGATCGCATTTTCAAGTTGTACAAAACATGATACCCCGGGCCCGGTTGGCAAGTACCCAGCTGATGTTGCCAATGCATGGATGCAAATGCAGATAAGACTAACAAGATCTACAACGGGGTATAACTCTGTAGTAAGCGACCGGTCTTTTGCCTATGCGGGAATTACCATGTATGAATCATTGGTGCCTGGCATCCCGGGCTACTATTCTTTATTACCGCAAATAGGCGGAAGCGCTGTTGCTACCAATAAAAGTCGTGACCAGTATTTCTGGCCGGCCAGTGTAAACGCTGCGATGGCGATGATCACAAGAAATTTTTTTGAAAGCACTTCCCCTGCCAACATGGTCAGCATTGATTCGCTGGAGGCAGCATATGTAACTAAATTTCAAACCGAATCGAATGCTGCAAAAATTCAGAATGCAGTGGATTATGGCCACAAGGTTGCAACCGCTATTTTTAGCTGGTCAGCAACAGATGGCGGCCACCAGGCTTACAATCATATTGTTGACCCAACCTATACCCCACCGGTAGGCCCCGGCCTGTGGGTTCCTACATTTCCGGCTTATGGTTCACCTGTACACCCACATTGGGGAGAGAACCGTAGCTTTATTGCCAATATCGCGGCAACCACTCAGCCGGTCGCTCCTATTCCCTACGATTCAGCAGTCAACTCGCCTTTTTATGCAATGGTAAATGAGTTGTACACTGTTTCTTTATCGCTAACACATGAAGATTCTACCGTTGCTAAATTTTGGGGCGATCAGCCAGGCAACCTGAATGTGCCTGCACATGCAACCAATATACTCACACAATTAATCGTTAAAAATAACCTGGATCTTGGGGCAGCAGCAGCAGCATATGCACTGCATGGCATTGCCATGAACGACGCCAGCATATCTGTTTTTAAAACAAAGTATCATTACAATCAACTCCGCCCTATCACTTATATCAGAAATATAATGGGGCACGCCACATGGAACAGCGTTCTGCCTACGCCGCCGCACCCGGAATATACTGCAGCACATGCTGTAATATCTGCTGCAAGTGCTACAGCGCTGGAAAGAATCTTTGGAACGCATTATTCATTTACCGATCATTCTTACGATGCTTCTTATGGTGCCCGATCGTATAATTCTTTTGATGATTATGCTAAAGAAGCCGGGCAGTCAAGGTTATTGGCCGGGATCCATTATTCGCCTTCTATTGCCACAGGATTAATACAGGGAAGACAGGTGGGAAACAAAGTGGTTCAATTACAAATAAACTCATCTAATTAATTACTGCTATTTACGGATCAGCCGGGAACTATTTCCGGCCCGTATTTTAAAATTGAAATATTTAGAAAGCTGCTGGTTTTTATTATTGTTAATAACGAGCGTTATAATGAATGCTTATTTGTCGGTAATAATTGCATTAACTTTCCTGTACAACAGCAATTGCGGCCAAGTGACCACATTCCTGCTACCAGGTATCTAAAAAGCCTTTGATGAAATTTAAATGGGTGATATTATTTGTATTAATTCCTGCGCTTTCCCAATCACAAAACAATCGCATTGATAGTTTAAAAAAACTATTCCCCGCATTGAAAGACAGCAGCAAGATTGATGTATTAAATAAAATCAGTGCTGAGTATTACATAAACGCCTTAAATGATATATATATTAACGTACAAACAGACAGTGCCATTTCCTTCGCATTACAAGCCTGGAGTGACGCGGTAAAAATTCAATACAAAAAAGGGGTTGCGGAAGCTTTACAAAATCTGGGCGAAATAGCCCGCGACAGAGGTGACTATCTTACAGCAGAAAGTTACTTTCGCCGGTCAGTCCCTTTGTTTGCAGCAATGCATGCGCTGGAAAAATATAGCTGGGCCAACTTAACACTGGGCTGGAGCCTGCATAAACAATGTAAATTTTCCGACGCAAAACTTTCGTATGAACGGGCCATGCCTTATTACCTCTCTGTAGATAATAAGGAAAAGCAGTCCATGTTATTAAGACTGATCTCTTATACATACGGTGAACGCGGATATAAAGTGAAAGCTTTTGAAAATATGTTACAGGCCATCAGGATAACGTATAAAATAAGCGATGCAAGGGGGGTTATTTCTTCGCCGGAAAATATGGGCTGGTTATATAAGGAAGCCGGAGACACGGAAACAGCTTTATCATACTTCAGTGTAGCTGCACAAAATGCAAAGCAGGCAAATCCTGTACGGTATAATAATATAATGGGAAACATTGCGATACTCAATAATCAATTGGACTCCGCAATATATTATTATAAAAAATCCCACAATTGCGTAACACTTGTGACAACCGATGCAGTTGTGAGGAAAAAGGACTTTTCATTTAAAAGCTTAGGTATTGGCGGAATTTTAATGACACAACATAAATATGATTTAGCCATCGACCATTTTAAATCGGCTTTACCATTTTTTGAAAAAGGAAGTGACATAAAAGGAGTAATGGGCGTATTGCAGTCACTTGCATGGTGTTATCAAAACCAGCAAAAATTTACTGAGTCTTTTTTATATGCAAAACGTTTATTTGAATTAGCGCAGGCATCAGGTGCAAGACCGTTTTTACGGGACGCTTATGAATTGTATTGGAAACTATATGACCGCCAGGAAAAAAAAGATAGTGCTTATAAATACAATTTAAAATATACAGCAATAAAAGACTCCATCCTCAGTGATGAATACCTGAGAAATTTAGACGTATCAGAAATGAAATCGCAGGATGAACAGCAAAAAACAAAAATTAATTTACTTCAGCAAAGCCAGCAGGTTAGCCAGGAGAAGTTATTGCTGCAGCAACAAAAATTAAAAAGCGAATCATTCATCAGGTATATTCTTATTGCAATCGCAATTGCTTTTGTGTTGATTGGCATTTTTATTTTTCACAATATCAATCTTAAAAGAAAAAATGAAAAAAAGCATCTTGAACATGCATTAAAGCTGGAACAACTGGAAAGCAAAAAAAACAGTATCGAATTTCAGCAACAGGCTACCGAACTTGAAATGCAGGCACTGCGTGCCCAAATGAATCCGCATTTCATTTTTAATTGCCTTAGCTCTATTAACAGGTTTATCCTGATAAATAAAACAGAAGAAGCGTCTGATTATCTTACTAAATTTTCACGTTTGATACGAATGGCTTTGCATAATTCTGAAAAACCGCTGATAACACTCGAAAGCGAACTGGAGGCCCTTCGTCTTTATCTTGACCTGGAAAGATTGAGATTCAAAAACGCGTTTAATTACAGTATTAATTTTATTAATTCCATTGATATCAATGCCGTGTATATTCCACCGATGCTGATGCAGCCATTTGCTGAAAATGCCATCTGGCACGGGCTAATGCACAAAAAAGGAATTGGTTGCCTGGAAATTCAGCTCAGCGCCGGGGATAAAACATTGACCTGTGTTATTACGGACAATGGCATTGGCAGAAATACAGCGGCGGCATTTAACAGCCGCTCTGCAGAAAAAAATAAATCGATGGGTGTTGATATTACTGCAGGGCGTTTGGCACTTTTAAATAAATCAAAAAATGAAGCGGCTGTTTTCAATATTGAAGATTTGATGGATGATGAAGGCAAAGCCTGCGGAACCAAAGTAGTGCTTACCATGCCGTATAAGGATCTTACAGAAGTTGTTCCCTGGAAAAATTAAATTAATAGAATGATAACCGCCACTATCGTTGATGATGAACCGGATTGCTGTGAATCACTGGTAATTCTGCTTGAGCGTTATTGCCCGGAAGTAAAAGTGCTGGACATTTGTTACTCGGCCGAAACAGCAATACAGTCTGTAAAAGAACATGAGCCACAAATACTTTTTTTAGATATTGAAATGCCTTTTATAAATGGTTTTGAATTGTTGGAAAAACTAGGGAATATTAATTTTGAACTGATCTTCACCACCAGCTATGACCAGTATGCCATTAAGGCCATCCGTTTTAGTGCGCTGGATTATTTATTAAAACCGGTTGACAGGGAAGAATTGCAAAAGGCTGTACAAAGAGCCGCACAACGTAGCCAGCATCCGCTTCCGCAACAACTGGATATGCTATTGCAAAAATTAAAACACCCGGCAATACCCGTAAATAAAATTGCCCTACCAACCATGGAAGGATTTCAATTACTCGCTGCCGAATCCATCATCAGTTGTGCGTCGGATAGTAATTATACTTGCCTGTTTTTAAAAGATAAGCGTAAGATAACAGCGTCCCGTAATTTAAAAGAGATGGAAGAAATGCTGGAAGATTATCCATTTATCAGGGTTCACCACTCGCATATGGTTAACATCAACGAAGTAGACAAATACATCAAAGGCGAAGGCGGTTATTTAATTATGAGTGATGGTTCATCTATCAATGTATCAAGAAGCAGGAAGGAATTGCTGCTGAAAAAACTTTCTTTACGATAATACAATTGATATTCTTACTATTTCAGCTAAAATTGCGCTACCTGTTAATTAGGCAAAGAATTGCAATACATGCAGTGAACGGTCTCATGCTGCACTTGGTTAGCTTTCATGATAATTATGTACGGGCTGCAGTTCGAAACTTTGCGGGAAAAGATTTGGTAGCCAGTAGGAACCAATGGCAAAGGCGCCAATGGTAACTACGCTCATTAGAATGAATTTATTGAAGAAATTAAATCTTATGGCTTTACGGATAGCAAGACTCAATACATCATATACAGCCAGAACATAAGTAGCAATAAAAATAGTAAAGCTGATAGAAAAATCCGGTTCAGATTTGAATTCTATGTAAGCATCATTGCCAGAATAAAAAGTTACAGCAATAAAGACCAATGGGCTTTCCAGCGGCCACGAGAGCATTGCTATAATCTTAATCATCGCCCGTTGGTGAATCTTCCGTTTCTAATCATGTTGTATCCTGTTTATCGTTAAAAGATGGTTTTCAAAATCATAATTTAATTTTTATTCCACCGTTGAAAACAAAACCTTCCGTATGATTCCAGATGTCGTCAAAGGTTGGATTGTTATGCGGTGGGTTTACAACTGTTTTGTATTTACTTTGGCGCTGGTCTGTAAAATTTTCAAAATTGATAAAGAGCGCTATCTTTTGTATTGTCTTTTGCGCCATTGCACCAAATTCCCAAAATGATGGCGTCCGGGAACCATTGTATAAATATTGGTTGCCGGTAAGATAACCTTCAAGGCCAATTTTAAAATTGTCTTCTTTTTCATAGATCAATGAAAGGTTCAATTTATCTTTCGGTACAAGCGGCAGCAACTGTTTGCCACCCGGGTAATCCGCTTTAGCATCAAGGAACGTGTAGCCAATAAAGAGTTTTAGGTCGTTTCTGTAAATAAATTTGATGTTTGTTTCGAACCCCCCCGATTGCACCGGTTTTGATGCGTTGCTAAAAAAATAATTTCCGCCTATGTCCTTTTGTAAAACCAATGGTTTGTTTATTTGTGTATAAAAGAACAGGTGATTAATACTGACATGCAGGTTGCCGCTGATCCTTGCTTTATAATTAACATCTGCTGTTATACCTGCGCTTTTTTCTGCTGTTACGTTATCTAAAGGCAGTACGTGCTGGTATTGCATGGCTTCTGTCTGCTCAGTAAATATAGTAGGAATTTTATAACCCAGGCCTCCGCCAACACGGGAAGAAATTTTATCTGATATTTTGAATAAGCCTGAAACCCTGGGTAAAATAAAGATTTGATTTTTATGAAAGTTGATGTTACTGTAATTCACATTATCTGCTCTTATGCCGCTTTCAATTTTAATCCAGCTGCTAATGTCCCATGTGTCCAGAATATAAACACCTCCTGTAAAGGATTTGGTAGTTTGATCCCTAAACGAATTTGTTTCTGTAAACTTCTCGTACAAGGCGTTTACGCCGGCAATTACCGTGTGTTGCAGTTTATTTAAAACATAAGAAACATCTGTAAAGGTATTGGTGCTCAGACCTGAAAAAATATAATCCGGTATGTTTATTTTTCTATCAAAAAAAGTGAGGCCCTGCTTTATTTTCAGGCTGCTTTTATTTTGATATTTTCTTTCCAGTTCAAAAGTACTGGTATTACGTACGGTATTATTTTCTTCAAAATAAACATGGTTGGTGTCTGTTTTTCCATCAATCACCTGCATGTCACCGCCTCTATTTTTCCCCCTTGTAAAACTGTTGCCAATCATCAGTGTTGTTCTGTTATCAGGATAATAGTATAGTTTAGGGTTGATGGTAAAATTGTTGCTCTTTGGCAGTTCTGAAAAATTATCCTTATCAACGTCATATGCCTTTTGAAAATTCACCAATGCTAATATACTATAGCCAAACTTTCCTTTCTTCTGTGATGCATACGCGCCAATGTCTGTTTGCCCAACATTTGAATGATTGATGATAAAATCATACTCAC
>JBDUAY010000582.1:0-3234 GCA_040004415.1 Bacteroidota bacterium
AAGAAATTTTTGATTATGTCGGTAAGCGGATAAGCGAAGGCGACACTGCATTATACGGACGAGTAACTTATCAGATGATGGAAGATTACTAGCCTGGAGCAGGATACGAACCGACAGCGTCCAGGCACGACATTCACCATTCAAAGTGGTATAACAAAATTTATAAAGGTTTTATCAAAAACAATGAAAGACGCGGATTTGACTAATACAAAAATTATTAGCGACAACCTTTTGGACAGCATAAATGAAATAAATCAACAGGCAGGTAAAGAAATCTTGCTGTTTTGCAGCCCGACAGCAACCCATTCACTTATTCAACAGAACCTGATTGACGGCTACTGGCTATTTGTTAATCCAATTGTTCTTGGACAAGGCATTCCGTTGTTTGCAGACATCAAGGACAGATAAAACTAAAGCTATTGACTACCCTGCAATTTACTTTGCGGAGTAACTGAATTGAACTACACCATGGATAGACAATAACAATGAACCGCTAACAAAGGTATTGGTAAAAGCCCGACAGGTCAATCAACTTTAAACCGCTACCGTACTGCATCCGGGCTTGACAAAAGCCCCCTCAACGTATAATTTTAACTTGTACCTCAATTTCTTTAGCCGGGTGCGATTTCGGGCTTAACAAGCAACATTATTCTGCCTTCGGCGATACCCGGACGTTAGTGGCACCCTTTGCTACACATTCTTTACATTTGGAGATGAATTTTTTTGACAAGACGAGAAAAATATTAAAATCAAAGTTCGATTTAATAAGGAATGAAAACCTTAAAAGGAATTTGCTCAATGCCCTGCCTTTTTGGGCTGGCGCTTTTATATCCGGCGGAGTTGCCGTATTGTATGCAAAATTGTTTTTTTGGGCAGAACTAGGAACGCACCTCATTTATGAAAAGATAAGTTGGGCGTTTTTTATTATCACACCTGGCTGTTTTGTTTTCGCTTGGTGGCTTGTTTCAAAATATGCACCCTATTCGGGGGGCAGCGGCATTCCTCAAGTAAGTGCTGCTATTGAGTTATCCAATCCCAAATATGCTTACAAGGTAAATGTGCTGCTTAGTTTTAGAGTAATATTAATAAAAATACTATCCAGCTTAACTATAGTTTTTGGCGGTGGTGTAATTGGTAGAGAAGGTCCAACCATTCAAATTTCTGCTTCTATTTTTAAAAAAATAAATGATTTACTACCCCGGTGGTATCCAAAAATATCTAAACGGAATATGATAGTAACAGGTGGCGCGGCGGGCCTTGCCGCTGCATTTAACACTCCATTGGGTGGTATTGTCTTTGCCATTGAAGAACTCACCAAAACCCATTTCAGTTTTTTCAAATCTGCATTGCTTACCGGTGTCATCATTGCAGGGCTTACGGCCCTAAACTTTTTAGGTCCCTACCTTTACTTGGGATACCCAAGTTTAGGCGGTATACCTGCCTGGATAATCTTTCTGACAATACCAATAGCTATTATCACAGGTTTTGCAGGCAGTGGAATGGGTAGCATTATTCTCTTCATTTTCAAAAAGAAGAAAGTATTGAAAAATGATTTCCAGAAAATGATTTACGTGGCTATGTGTGGGCTGGTTATCGCCGCACTTGCTGTTTTCGTGGATGGTCAAACCTTCGGTTCAGGGAAAGAAATAATGGTAACCAGTCTATTCACAAATGAAAAAAATATAGAATGGTATTTGCCTGTTTTAAGAATTTTTGCGCAGATAGCGTCCTTTTCAACAGGGGCATCTGGTGGCATTTTCGGACCATCGCTTAGTGCCGGAGCTGGCATCGGTGCGGTATTTTCTGGGTGTTTTCATTTGTCTGACACGGAAACTAATCTGATTATTTTATGCGGTATGACTGGGTTTTTGACAAGTATTACAAGGAGCCCGTTTACTTCTTCTATTCTTGTTTTGGAAATGACCAACAGTCACAATGTTATTTTTTATATTATGCTGACAGCATTGTTTTCCAACTTAATCGCAGGATTAGTCAGCAACCATTCCTTTTATGATCATTTAAAAGACCAATATATAAGCCAGATACATAAAGACGAAACACAACAAAGAGAAACATAAAACAAATAGGATATGCCGATAACAGGCGCTTTAGCAATATGACCGGGTGAAAAATATATTTTAAGCCCTTATTCGCCAATTGGCTTCATTCCGGGCACAGGAATAACGGCAGCCCAGATAAATAAAAATGAAATTTAGTTATAAATTTAATTAGGGTAATTGGCTATGGTTTTAAATACCGCTCTATCGCCAAGCAGTGCAATTGTATGCAACCTGGACATTTATGTTTGATGAAATGTCTTTTAGATTGGTTGTCAAAAATATTATTCAGCTTTACAACAAATCAAGCCGGTCTTATTGTATATATTGGTCTTATTGCCAGTAATTTTAAACTCAATCCTAAAGCCTGAGATACCGACCCGAATTAGCATTTTGACCGATCATCCCCTTGGCAGCTCATTTGATGCAGTTGAAAGTACAACGCGCAACGGCTTATCCATCGGCAATTATATTTCAATCAATTTCGACTATAATTATATGCCTAAAAAAATGGTGTGTATGCGGTAAAAAAGCAGCCGCTTGACAGCACGCAGTGCGGGGTAACAGTACAGGTGTTGGTTAACGGGTTGTTAGTGCAATATAATTCGGTCGATTCAACTTCGAAGATTACCATTAATATGTCCCCTAACGGCAAGCTCAGTACTTCGTTTTCTGGTATTCCTTTGTCAAACTTTTTCACGAGGGAAACAAAAGTAGTTTCTGGAAACCTTCAGGAACACTAACCGTGAACAAAATCTACTACTATCCGGCGAAGCGATCTGAACAAAACAAAAGCATAATGGTTCCTTTGGCCCAGGTTTAAACGATCGTCCCTGCCTTGCAGGCCTGCTATATTTTCTTAACATACTGCTTTGTTCAAAAGTTTTTATAAACCTTTGTATTATATTCGGCTTAGGGTATGGCGAACCAGGCAGATCTAACCAGTTTAAAAAATGATCAGCACCACTTCCTTTCAGGCGGGGGAGAAATGGGTGTGCTGATACGTGCCAGGAACTGGTCACAAACACCGCTGGGTGATCCTGAAACCTGGCCGCAGAGCCTGCGTACAGTGGTTTCCGTTATGCTTGACAATCCCTTCGGAATGTACATTGCGTGGGGCCGGGACTACACGCAACTCTACAACGATGGATACCGCCCCATACTGGGTGCTTCCAAA
>JBDUAY010000173.1:0-10889 GCA_040004415.1 Bacteroidota bacterium
TCATGTTAAATGACGACCTGGAAGCTGCGCGGCACAACATTTTCCTCCGCGGATTTTTCAAGAAAAAAGCGAAGCAGGATGCAAAGGATAAGGCGGCGGCTGCGGATTCACTGGCTAATAAGCAACCGTGATGTAGTGAAGCGTAAGAGGTCAGTCGTGAGGCCGGGAAGCATCAAACGTCAGTTGTGACTGGTTTCACCTGTGCCCGTACACATCAATTCTTCGGGATAAACGCTCAATTTCTTGCGACTGACGTTGTATGATTTATTGCAGTGATGTCTTTCTCTCAAATTCAATTTTCACGCAACAATTTATTTCTCAGGTCTCATGCCCCAACGTCTGATGCTAAGGCTTTTCCCTTACAATAAAATAATGGCAAAATAGCTGTTGAAATAATTGTAATATAATGGCGTTTCAATCATAAGCAGTATGCCGAAATAAAAGCTGGCGCACCACCCTTACAGCGATGATTAGAAAACCTATGAAACCTTCTTATTCCGGCAGTTCGGTCATTTTTCTGCAACCCTACAGGCGAACAATGCTGTTCGCTTTATTTACTTTACTTTGTTCTGCAATTTTTGCACAAAAGCAACACCTGAAATTTGATCACCTGGACATCAATTCCGGGCTCTCTCAAAATAACGTTGCCTGTGTATTGCAGGATAGCCGGGGTTTTATGTGGTTTGGCACCCGCGACGGGCTTAACAAATATGATGGCTACAAATTTACATTGTACCGCAATGATGCAAAGGATCAATACAGCATCAGCAATAATTATATAACCGACATTATCGAAGACAGAAAAGGCAATATTTGGATAGCTACCAGTGGTGGCGTAAATAAATATGATCGGCAAACAGACCGTTTCTATCAATATAGAAATGATAAGACAAACACCAACAGTATTTCGGGCAATTTAATTGTTTGCCTTGCCGAAGATCATGAAGGAAATATCTGGATAGGCACAACCGATGCAGGCTTGAATAAATTGAATACGGCAACCGGGAAGATTACCCGGTACAGCAATAATATAAACGTTGATCATTTGCCCGGTGGCAATTCTATTTCAGCTATTTTCGAGGACGACGAACAAAATATCTGGGTGGGCACGTTTGGCAGTGGTTTGTTTTTATTTAACGGTGCTAAAAACGCGGTTACACCTTTCCGGTATGAGTCTACAAATCCTTCCTCCCTCAGCAATAATAAAGTATTCAAAATTTTTGGCGATAGTAAACACCGTATTTGGGTTGGCACCGAGGGCGGCGGGTTAAATCTTTTTGACCCGCATACCGGCAAATTCAGGCGCTATAAACATGATATACACAACTTAAACAGCCTCGCAGCAGATGCGGTATACGCCATCGGCGAAGACGATGAAGGCTATCTGTGGATTGGAACTGAGAATGGTGGTCTCAGTATTTTTAACACCGCTACTGAAAGATTTTATAATTATAAACATGATGAGCTGGACAATACAACCATCAGCAATAATTCATTGTATACCGCATACCGTGATAAAAAAGGGAACATGTGGATTGGTACTTTCTCCAGTGGCGTTGATTTGTTTAACAGGGATTGTAATAAGTTTACGCACTACAAGCACAGTTCTTCTGAGAGCAGTCTGAGTAATAATAATGTGCTGGCAATTACAGAGGACAGCAAAAAAAGAATATGGATCAGCACAGACGGCGGTGGGCTCAATTTGTTTGATCAAAATACAAAAGAATTTACGCACCTGCAGCACAAAGAAGGAGATAAAAATAGTATCTGCGGCAACTACGTTTTAAATGTTTGTGAAGACAGCCAGGGAAATATATGGATTGGCACCTGGGCAGATGGTTTAACCGTGTATAATCCGGAAAAAAATACGTACCGGCATTTTAAGAATAGTCCTGGTGATTCTTCGAGTCTCAATAGTAATAATGCGTGGTGTGTTTTTGAAGATCATGATAAAAACATTTGGGTAGGTCTTCATGGTGGCGGGCTCGATTTATACAACCCCGTAAACGGAACTTTCTCGCATCATGTCCATAATAATCAAAACCCCCACTCCATCGCCAGCAACATTGTGCATATGATTACGGAAGATAATGAAGGCAATCTCTGGATGGCAACTGACGAGGGTGGCCTGAATATGCTTGACAAACGAACTAATGCGTTTACTTCTTTTATGCACGATGATAAAAAGAACAGCATCAGCAATAACTATGTTTTTTCGTTGTACAGGGATAAAAAAGATAATTTATGGGCCAGTACAATGCTGGGCTTAAATTATTTTGATACAAAAAACCATCGGTTCACGACCTATACAACAGCTGATGGCCTGCCAAATGATATGATTTTTGGTGTACTGGAAGACGATAAGAATAATTTATGGATTAGTACAAACAAGGGCCTTTCGAGAATGAACCTGGACACAAAAAAGTTCAAAAATTATACGATAGCAGACGGGTTGCAATCGTATGAATTTAAAGATCATTCCTTTTGCAAAAGTAGCACAGGCGCCATGTATTTCGGGGGTATCAATGGCTTTAATGAATTTTTTCCTGATCAAATCAAAGAAAACAACTTTGAACCTCCCCTGGTAATAACGAGCTTCCAGGTGTTTAATAAAAATGTGCCGGTGAGTTCAGACAGCAACCATCCATCACCGTTACAAAAAGTAATATCCGAAACCAGTAAGATTGAGTTGCCGTATGAGAGCTCCGTTATTTCATTTGAATTTGCATCATTGAATTATACCGCCGCAGAAAAAAAGAAATATGCGTATATGCTGGAGGGCTTTGATAAGACATGGAACGAAGTAGGTACGGACCGTAAAGCAACGTACACAAAACTCGATCCCGGTCATTATATTTTTAAAGTAAAAGGCTTAAACAATGAAGGGCAATGGTCTGGTCAGCAGGCGGAAATTAAACTCATCATCATTCCTCCTTTTTGGCTTACCTGGTGGTTTAAGCTTGTAAGTGTAATAATTGTTATTGGCAGCGCTATTTCATTTTATCTGATCCGCATCAACCGTGTTAAAGCGCAAAAACTAAAACTTGAAAAACAAGTGCGTGAAAGAACCCTGCAACTTGATTTATCTATTGTGGAAGAAAAAAAATCACGCACAGCAGCAGAAGATGCCAACAAAGCCAAAAGTGTTTTCCTGGCAACCATGAGCCACGAGATACGCACGCCAATGAATGGTATTATTGGCATGTCTTCATTATTATCACAAACTGCACAAAATAGTGAACAACGGAATTATACAGAAACAATTCAGACCTGCGGTGAAAATTTACTGATGGTTATCAATGATATACTTGATTTCTCCAAGATTGAATCGGGCAAAATGGAACTGGAAGAAAAAGGTTTTAATTTGCGTACTTGCGTAGAAGAAGTGCTGGATGTTTTTGCAACCAAAGCAGCGCAGGCAGGGCTTGATCTCATCTACCAAATTGAATATAATGTACCCGAACAAATTATTGGAGACGCTACGCGATTGCGGCAAATATTAATAAACTTAGTTAGCAATGCGGTGAAGTTTACACAGCAGGGAGAAGTATTTGTAAAAATCCACCAGGTTAGTGCAAAAGAAGATGGCCAGACAGAATTATGTTTTGAAATAAGAGATTCCGGCATCGGCATCCCCCAGGATAAATTGGAGAGGCTGTTTAAAGCATTTTCACAGGTAGATTCTTCTACTACGCGCAAATATGGTGGAACAGGTTTGGGCCTGGTTATTTCTGAAAAACTGGTTGGATTAATGGGCGGCGCCATCAAAGTTTCAAGTGCGGCGGGCAAGGGGTCCGTCTTTAGTTTTACCATTATTACGAAACCAGGAACGAACGCAACACAAACTTATATCACCGGCAGTATGCTTCACCTGGAAGATAAACGCATCCTCGTGATAGATGATAATTTTACCAACAGAACAATATTGCGTGTACAGCTTGAGCAGTGGAAAATGATACCTGTACTGGCCTGCAGTGGTTATGACGCGCTCAATATTTTATCAAAACAAACAAGTTTTGATCTTGTACTAACGGATATGAATATGCCAGGTATGGATGGCCTTGAACTGACAAAAGCAATTAAAAAAGCACACCCGTCGCTTCCGGTTATGCTGCTCAGTTCAGTGGGCAATGAAATTGACAAAAAAGATGCCGCACTTTTTAGTGCTGTATTAACCAAGCCGGTTAAGCAAAACACCTTGTGCACCCATATTCTTAATAATTTCCGTATTGAAATAATGCCCACGGCCGTTGGAAAAAATGCTACTGCAGAATTGCCGGATAATCTTTCTGAAAGATTTCCATTGCGCATATTAATTGCAGAAGACAATCCGATCAATCAGCAACTGGCGCTGATTGTACTAACCAAAATGGGATACGAACCTGACATTGCAGAGAATGGCAAAGAAGCGGTTGACAAACAGCAAAGGGATAACTACGATATTATTTTGATGGATGTGCAGATGCCTGAAATGGATGGACTGGAAGCCACCAGGAATATACGCAGCGGACAAAAAACACAACCTATCATCATTGCGATGACGGCAAATGCCATGCAGGATGACAGGGAAAATTGTTTGGGCGCCGGTATGAACGATTATATCAGCAAACCTTTTAAGCCGCATGAAATTGCGGTGATGCTGGAGAAATGGGCATCTTAACATGGATATCCGATGTCCCCCGGATGAACCATCCGGACGGGTCTGCTTCTTTTATGCGAATTTCATGCTGATCGATTGGTTTCACCAACACCCATTGGTTTCACCAACACCCATTGGTTTCACCAACGGCTACTCACATTTAAGCCCTTCGGGCTATTCTCCAAAATAGCAGGATGGTGCAAAGTATATTTAGATAAATTTGTCTTTAGACAGATTCGTTTCACCAAAGGCTATTCACATTTAAGCTCTTCGGGCTATTCACAAAAATTTTAGGATGGTGCAACGGATGTTTAGATACATTGGCTTCGTTCCGGGGAGGTAGTTGTCATTTTTTACAACTTCAAACCAGTTGAATGTAGAAGCCTTCCTAATCACTTTTGTACTATTATAAAAAATGGTGAACTTGCAGCTAAACCTGTAATAAAATACCGTTAGCATGGATGTAAAAATTGAAGGAGGCTGGAAAGAAGTACTCAGGCATGAATTTACCCGGCCATACTTTTTGCAGATCGTTACTTTTTTACGCACGGAAAAAATGGCGGGTAAAACAATTTATCCGCCAGGGTCACTTATTTTCAACGCATTCAATACGACACCTTTTGATGATATAAAAGTGGTTTTACTGGGCCAGGATCCTTATCACGGTAAGGGACAAGCGCATGGATTATCTTTTTCTGTACCAGAGGGCGTTCCACCCCCACCCTCACTGCAAAATGTTTTTAAAGAACTGCACAGTGATATTGGCATACCTGTTCCGCATACCGGAAACCTTACACACTGGGCACAACAGGGCGTGCTGTTATTAAATGCGTCGCTTACCGTTCGCGCAAACGAAGCCAACAGCCATGCAAAAACGGGCTGGACAGAATTCACGGATGCCGTGATAAAAAAAATTTCCGATCAAAAACAAAATATTGTGTTCCTGTTATGGGGAAAATTTGCACAGGAAAAACAAGTGCTGATAGACGAGACCAAACACCTGATTTTAAAAGCAGCGCACCCCTCACCATTTTCTGCTTACAACGGTTTTTTTGGATGCCATCATTTTTCCAAAACCAATGAATACCTTACGAAGAATGGAATTGACCCGATAGACTGGAAACTGTAAAAAGCTGTTAGCTATTAGCCTTTAGCCGCTGGCAAAAAAACAACTATTATTGTCAAAACCAGCAATGCGTTTTTGATAAAAGCAAAAATAATTCGATAAAAAACTAATAGCTAACAGCTTAAAGCTAATAGCTACTTTTCCATACATTTGATCAATGAAAAATATATTCGGTCGTATTTGGGCAACCTGGGGACTTATCTGGTTTGTTGTGACCATGCTTTTATTTATGATTCCCTTCATTATTATTTATTACCAGGCCGAACCAAGACGAACCCGCAATTTTATTTTTGTATCCAGGATTTGGATGGGTATCTATATGCCGCTGATCGGTTGCCCGGTTAGTATAAAAGGCAAAGAAAATTTTGCGCCGGGAGAAAATTATATTGTTCTCTGTAACCACAACGCCTTTATAGATGTACCCGTTTCATCACCCGGTTTGCCGGGCGGTAATAAAACGATTGCCAAAAAAGAACTTGCCAAAACACCTATTTTTGGTATGCTGTACAAAATGGGTAGTGTGCTTGTAGACAGAAACAGTGAAAGAAGCCGCCGTGAAAGTTTCGCCACCATGAAAGCAGTGCTGGGTATGGGTTTGCATATGTGTATTTATCCGGAGGGAACCAGGAACAGAACAAATCAGCCGCTTAAACCCTTCCACGATGGCGCATTCAGACTGGCTATCGCAACGCGCAAGTCATTGCTGCCCGCGTTAATATTTAATAGCAGAAAAGTAATGCCGGAAAAACCAAAATTTTACCTATGGCCAAAGCCAATGCGGTTTCATTTTCTTCCTCCGGTTAAAATTAATGACGGCGATACCGTAGAAAGTTTGAAGGCAAATTTATTTTCTATTATGAGTACCTATTATGCCGCGAATGATCGCTAAGAAAATGTGCTGATGTGCAAATCGAAAAAATTAGATGCAGGTTCATACTATTCCGGTTGGTGAGACACCACAACTGTTCTAAAGATTATGGTTTGCCAATAAAAAAAATTATAAAGTTTTGCCGTAACCAACAGCATAATGCTCCAGAGGAGCATCCTGTTTATAGTAACAAGGGCCATAATACAAACAGCTCCGGAGGAGCTTCCTTTGCATTATAGGGGGCTCCGTTGGAGCCAGACGCCTATAATTTGATTCTTCCTATAAACAGGGCGCCCCGCTGGGACGGATGCAATCTTTGTAAAACTCATCTTCTGAACAGTTGTAGTGAGACACCGACAAGGATAAAAGAAATCACCAGTCGACTTTTTTCAGGACGGGGTCAGAAAATGTACTGGTGTGGAAATGGTGGGAAGATATAAACCCACTCCAGATTACGTTGGTTCATATTATTTTTTCCCTTGGCTTCACTCCTGCAGCCCGCAGCCAATAGCGCATAGCTTTAAAAACTCAACGAAAGGCAACTCATCACGGGGTGTTATAAAAATATCTCGACCGGTTAATTTTCAGATCTCTCAGCAAACCCGATTTCGGGCTAATCGTGATATTAAATCCTTTGGTTATTCCTGAATATACATTGATTGACATTTGCCAGCAATGCAAATTTCGTGAAATAAATGCGGTGACGTTCTGCAAACCAGATCCCTTAAAATCATAGTATGTATTTAATCCCACTTTCCATTGCGGGGTAAGATTAAAGTCGCCGCCCAGGTTTACATTAGAATTAATAATTGTTTGATAGGCCCGGTAATCGCTGGTTAACTGTCTTGTAAAATTCAAAGAATAAGAAATATTTACCGACCAATCAATGTTAAAATCTGCAAACTCCCCGGGGTTGCTGCGTATATAATTTAATTGCGCCTGTTGTTCTTCCAATGTTAGTGGAGCTGCATTATTTTGAGCATTCGAAAAGGCAGAGTTATTCAGTGAGTCTACTTTTTTATCTTTCGGTTTGCTTTTGAATGACGTGGAGATAGCAATATTACCGGTGGTAATTCTTCCCAAACTAAATTTACTTCCGCTCCACGCATACTTATTAACCGGGTTGCCGATCGAATCCCGTTGATACGGATCCAAATTGGCGCCGGCAGTAATATTTATTTTTTCAAACAACGTGCTGCGCAAGTAAAGAGAAATGTTGGAAAGATTAAATGAATCCGCCATCAGGTTATAACTTCCATTAAAACCAAAACCATCTATCAGTTTTACTTTTTTAATGCCTGCATCCGTCGTGTCTGTTTTAGAACGCACTTTCATTTCCAGGTTATTATCAAGGCCAAAACTGATACCCCCAAACTTCTGGCGCGTGAGTGCGCCAAAAATACTTCCATCGTAATAAGAAACATAATTGGGTGATATAGTACCTGCGCTGTCAATTACCGGCCGGTAATAATCTTTTGCTGCCAGTCCGGGATTATAACTAACGCTGAAGGTTGGACGCAATACATGCCGTATGGCCATGATATGACTGGTCTTACTAAATTCATGCAGACCAAATATGGCCGTGTTGATACCCAGGCTTAATGATACATCGCTCGATTGGTAAAAACCTTTTTGAACATTATTTAACAGGGTGTCTGTTTTTTTATCGTAAAAGCGGGTTATTTTCCTGGAATACCAGTTGTTGCGGAAAGATACACCGGGTGATATTTGAAAGGGCCCGAGCGACGGCAATGCAATGGTAATCGGTATCGTATGCTGTGCGCCCCATTGGGTGGTATCCAGCAATCGTTTAAAACTAAATAAAGAATCGTAAATCGAAGCCTGGTTGGCCAGGTTGGTATTTAAGCCGATGCCCAGTTTCTCCCACCATTTCGGTGTACCTATCATTTCTTTTTTCTGAAAAGGATACAATGTATTTACTGTAAAACCAATGGTAGGCAAATTAAAGTTGATCAGGCCGGTATTGTTGTTCTGGCTATGGTTGGCTGTAACGGTTAGGTTGTATTTATTATCCCAGCTTTTTGCATAAGCAATAGAAGAACTTAATTGGTTTTGATACGCCCGCGTAGGGTTGGTAGTGAGGTATTGATTGTATTTAGTAGAACCTGCATTTACACTGGCAGAAAACGATTGACCAGGCCTTGCTTTACTATCTACTGTATGGCTCCAGGTAAGATTGAAACTTTTATTTGACGTGAATTCCTGTTTACCGTAATCGCTTAATATTCGGCTGTTCTGGTAGCTGAATGTGAGCGAGCCCTGGTACCGGTATCTTACCCTGTACGTAGGCGTTATATTAAGGCGGTATCCCCCGTACGAATAAATATCACTTCGCAGCATTACATCGAAATTGTCGCTCAGTACTTTATAGTAGCCCAGCCCTTCCAGACCCAATCCAAATTGTTCGTTTGCAGTAAACGTAGGTGGCAGCAAACCAGAATGGCGGCCGGTTGACAAGGGAAAAAAACCAAACGGAAGATATATCGGTATGGGCACGCCTTCAAATTCAGGATGAATGGGCCCGGTAACGATCAACTTCTGGTTCACTACTTTCATTTTCTTTACGCGAAACGCAAAGTGAGGGGTATCCAAATCGCAGGTGGTAAAAGTTCCGCGCAGCGCAAAATATTCCGTGGCAGAAATTTTCTTCATTTTCTCTGCATGCACAAACATATCCGTTTGGGTGGTGTACGTATCAGACGTGTATCCTTTCTGGGTTTTAAAATTATATGCAAGCGTATCACCCTGCATGTTATTTTCGCCTTGTATAAATTTGGGTAACCCTACCCTTTTTTTGGCCGTATCCAGAAAATAGTAGCCGTGTACCATCTGTTTGTCCTGGTCGAGATTGATAATACCGGCAGTTAATTTGATGTCTTTATAATCTACCTTGGCTTCATTGTACAACCATATTTTTTTCTCTGGTACTTCCATCACCATAGAATCAGTGGCTGCATAAGAAACCGGCGCATCCAGTGAATCTTTTGAAACTTTTACATTGAAGCTGTCTATTTTTTGTATTGTTGTATCTTTAGTGGCGGTAGTATCTGTAGGTGTAGGCCGGGTGCTGTTCCGCGGTGTTTTTTTAGGAATGGTATCTGCTTCATCTGTTAAAGCGTTGTAAAAAATAGTTTTGCGGGGATAATTTGACGCACTGAACAACGTTATACTGCAAAGCATTACCGCAAGGGCAATGACTACAATATATTTTGAGTTACCTTTGGATTTGTTGTTCATAAGTTACAATGAGACAAAAATAACGCTTCACTCTATAAGATAATGTGAAGATTATCAAACCCCTAAAAGTTTTTCTGCGGCATGATAAAAAGATTAATCGTTTTTTGCAGCGTTATAGTATTGTGTGTTACCCTTTCTGCCTTCCACCCCGGCAATCCACCACCAACGAAACCTGGTAAGCTGGCATCCGTTAAAACAGTTGTTATTGATCCGGGCCACGGTGGTATGTTTTCAGGTACAACAAACGGGTTGATATCAATTGAAAAAGATATTACCCTCGAAATTTCCTTAAAACTCGGCGAAGCTTTAAAGGCTGCTTTTCCTGATATTAAAATAGTATACACCCGTACTACCGATGCATGTTCAGGGGGCGCCAGCAACCTGCGGGACGATTTGCATAACCGCGCTAAAATTGCCAACGACGCAAAAGGTGATCTTTTTATTAGTATACATTGCAATGCAACACCCCAACCGGCGGGCAGTTATTACTTAAAACGTATTGTAGGCCACCGCAAAAAAACAGTCATGGTGGGCAGGGGTAAACGAAAACGAAAGAAAACGATTAACGAGCCCATTTATGAATCATACCTCGTAAAAAATACACGGGCTGGTACAGAGACATATGTTTGGAAGGCAGGCAAACAAGATCAAAAAACTGGCGCCATCAGTGAAAACGGTGAAACAAGTGGCGAAAACCTGGAAGACAGCACGGCGGAAGCCTCCGCATTCGATATTCACTCTCCCGAACAGGTTATAAGAACACAGCTGTACGAAAAAAGATTTTTAACCAACAGTATCCTGCTTGGAACTTTAGTGGAAGATGAGTTCAAAAATAGTGGCCGCATCAGTTATGGCGTTAAACAGCGTGATGTGGGTATACAGGTTTTGCAAGCTACCGGCATGCCCAGCATATTAATTGAGACAGGATTTCTGAGTAACAAGGAAGAAGAAGAATACCTCAACAGCAATAAGGGGCAGGAAGAAATTGTGAATGATAT
>JBDUAY010000174.1:0-10867 GCA_040004415.1 Bacteroidota bacterium
AGATAGCCGCCTGTTGCGAAGCAACCTCCCTGTACCCCCTCCATGTAAATTATATTAATCTACATGTATACATATCATCCGTGCATCGCTGTGTGCTCTGTGGCGCCGTGGTTCAAAAAAAAAGATAGCCGCCTGTTGCGAAGCAACCTCCCTGTACCCCTCAATGTAAATTTTACCAATCTAAACGTATAAATATCCTCTGTATCTCCGTGGTTCAAAAGCGTCGTTGGATGTCATCTATTGCAACGTACCAAATTCAGATTCGTTTATTTGCAGTTGGAGCATAAGTTTTAATTTTGAAGGGGCCTGTAAAGCAAAAAATATAATCAGCGCAAACGCCAGCGCAATAAATGCATAGTTGCGGGTAATCATAAAACAAACTATCGCAAACAACGCGGCGCCTTCAATCATCGCCCATTTTATGATAGCCGCTGTTCTGTAGTCATTTAATTTTTCTACCGCAGATGCGGTTGCAGGAATTGCCTCTAATTTTTTATCGAAAATGGACAATCCTGTTTTTATTAATATGAAGGTGATTGCAAGCGCTGTTACCTGCAAAACTTTGTTTAACATAACATCACCTGCCATTTTATTTGATAACCTCACCACAGCGGATACAACACCAAACAAAACCATACCTGCCAGCATTGCTGTATGCAGTGTTTGCAAAGCTTTTAACGGGCTTGCTTTTTGTTTCATTTTATAAATTTATTCCGTTTATTTCTCACTGATAATAAGGGCTGATAAATAAATAGACCAATACACCGGTTACAGAAACATATAACCAGATGGGCCATGTTATTCTTGCCAGTTTTACATGCTGCGGAAACTCAGCTATCAGCGCGCGGTAAGCGGTAAACAAAACAAACGGCATGATGATCGCTGCCAAAAAAATATGCGTGATTAAAATAATAAAATAGACGTATCGCAAAATACCTGCACCACCATATTTAGTATCGCCTGCAAACAGGTGATGGCATACATAAGAAATAAGAAAGAGCATAGACAATATCATAGCTGTCAGCATCAGTTTCTTATGCAATATCAGTTTGCGCTGCTTAACAGCCACCAGGGCAGCCAGCAGCAGCAATGTAACAATGCTGTTAATGACTGCGTTTATTTTTGCAAAGATGTGTACATCAAAGCCCAGATCAACCTTCAGGTGTATGGCACCCATGGTAGCAACCGCCAAAAATATAACTATACTAAAAAGCCATATCAGTGTGCTGGCTTTTTTATCATTTTTTTGAAAGACCGGTTTTGGAAAGTTCAGCATTAGTATTTTGGTTTCCGGTTTATAAATAAAAATATAATTACCGCCAGAATCGTGATGATGAATATTGGCCAGATGGCTTTTATCTCAATAAACAATTCAGATTTTTTTTTCTTGTCTTTTTCCAGCATCAGCAAAACCATATCGCTGCCCAGTTTAGACAGGGATTCATCATCGAGTCCGTTATAATATCCCCGTACAATTCTGTCTTTATCCAGCAATGTAAAACGGCTGGTGTGTATAAAAGAAGAATCAATGGGTTCATCGTTGTATTTGTCTACTTTCAATTCCTCAAAAGCAAAATCATAAATTGTTTTTTTGGGGCCGGTCAGCATCCACCATGTATCATGATTGATATTATACTTATCAGCATATTTTTTTAATACCGGTACAGAATCCCGCTCAGGATCAATAGAAAAAGAAAGGAACTGCACAAAACTGGTGTCCGCGTATTTTATATTGTCCTGGTGCTTTACCTTATCCTGCATTCGCTTCATATTGCGGGTAAGGGTAGGGCAGATAGAACCACAATGTGTGAAGAAGAAATCAATAACAATAATCTTTCCTTTTAACTGATCGAGCGTTACGGTATCTCCCAGCTGGTTGATTAAAGAAATATTTTTTACTGAATGCCAAACGGTATCAGTCGTTTCTTTTCCGTCAGTAATTTTTGTAATGATTGAATCTTCATAAAACCTGCGTGGCATTACTACAGCTTCGTCACCGTAATGTTTTACCAGCAAATAACTTATTAATGGAAGTGCAATAGCAATACACAATGCCAGCAATGCTTTCTTACTCACGCTATATGTTTATACTTTATTTACTTAATAAAAAACCATTGCCGTGTGGCAATGGTTGATGAAATGAAAAATATATTTTAAAGCACCAACGCTTTTATTCAATAGACCCTGGCTTTTTTGCCTCATGTTCTTCTTTAACCGGTACCTTTTCTTTGCTTCGCTCCAAATGCTCCCGATCGTAATTATTACGCAGGTTTTTATATGAAGTGCCATCCCACAGAAATGCTCCGATGAACCACAGAAATAACATAGCCGGTATAGCAATGGTTAATATCAGGTTTCTCAGCTCGTGGCCAAGATGCATAAATTCTGCTATGATGAAAAATGCTTTCGCCAGTGTCAGGATGATGAAAACACCATTTAGAATATGTTTTACTAAATGCGGGTCAGAAAAAGTTATCTCGTAATAGCTGATTGCTAAAATTAATTCAACTACAGTAATGTATAAAAGTATACGAAAGGTTTTCCAGATAGCTTTTGTGTCAAAACTATGTTCTTCTGCCTGCGTCATCTCTTCTACTGAATGTATATTTTCCATAAATTATCTTTAAACGCCAATGTTGACTAATAATATATCAATGTTTGCTAATTGTTTACGAAGTTTCTTTCCTGTATTTTAAAAAAGATAAAAACAAGTAAATACAAATACCCAAACCAGGTCTACAAAATGCCAGTACAACCCTGCCTTTTCAATCATCAGGTAGTGTCCTCTCCGCTCGAACACACCCTGCCATGTCATAAGGAACATAATAATATTGATGATGACCCCCGAGAAAACATGGAAGCCATGAAATCCCGTTATGGTAAAAAAGAAATTGGTAAAATTAGTGCTTGATTGAGATCCGTCTAAATTCATAAAAGGGTTTCTTCCCCACCATGCACCTTCACCATGCATATGCGTCCACTCCCAGGCCTGGCAACCTAAGAAAGCCAGCCCGCCGAGAATAGTAAGAAACATATAAAACATTACTTTCTTTCTATCATTTGCATGACCTGCACCAACCGCGAGCACCATGGTGACAGAACTCATGATAAGGATAAATGTCATTAAACTCACAAACGCCAGTGGTACGGGTAAGTCATGTTCAAAAAACGGAAACGCACGAAACACATGGTTAGGATCAGGCCAGCCATTACTGGAAAAACGAATGGTGCCATAAGAAATGAGAAAGGCGCCAAAAGTAAAAGCATCGCTCATTAAAAAATACCACATCATTAATTTACCATACTCAACATTAAAAGGGCTCTTTCCTCCACTCCACCATTTTCTGTCTGCCGTAATTGTTTGTGACATGTACGTTGTTTAATAAGTTCTCAAATTTAAAATGTCGTTCAGCTAATAAAGGTTAACTCACCCCCCCAAAATCAGTTATTACTGTATCACCATAAAGAAAATAAAAAGATACACCCAAAGCAAATCCACAAAATGCCAGTACGTGGCCGCCACTTCTACTGGTATTGAATTGTAACTGCGGATGCGGCTGCTCAGCGATCTAAAAAACAGCACCAGCAATGTAATAATACCTCCGAGCACATGCAGGGCATGTATTCCGAAAATGATAATAAAAAATACGCCGCCGCCCGACCCTTCTACCCTTACACCGATCCTGTTTAAATGCACATATCCTATTATCTGCAACACAACAAAAAGCATCCCTAACCCGGTGGTTGATGCAATCAGGTTTCTATATTTAACCATGTCGCGGTTTTTGAATGCCGCAACAGACATTTGCATCAATACACTGCTCAGCAACATTACCCCGGTTGAATACCAGAATATTACCGGCATACTAAATCCAATCCAACCCGGTTGCTCACGCTTTACGATATAGGCGCTGGTAAAACCTGCAAACATCATAATAATGCTGCCGATACCTACCCATAAAGTAAATTTATAGGGATGAATCTTTTTTCTCTGAGCACCGTCTCCGCCAAGCGGAGCATTCTTATACTGCTTCAAAATATTATTAGTAACCATTTTTTTCCAATTTTTAGCCAGTTACCTGGTGAAACAACTGCACAATATGCCCTGTTTCTATTGTTGTTGCCGGCAATTTATCTGCCAGTAAGGCCAGCAATACTACAGGCAAATAAATATAGCTGCTGAACATTACCCGCCTGGCCGCTTTTAATTCCATATCTCTGTACAAACGCACACTTTGCCAGACCATTAATAAATTCGCAATAAAAACAATTACAAAACTCACCATTCCGCTCATATCAAAAATGTAGGGCAATACACCAACCGGTATCAGCAACAGCGAGTAAATGATCGACTGTATAGCTGAGTATTTTGTAGGCCCTTCAACACTGGGTAACAATTTAAAACCCGCTCCTGAATAATCTTTGTGCGCAATCCAGGCAATAGCCCAGAAATGTGGAAACTGCCAAAAAAACTGTATCGAAAATAATGCCCATCCACCTGCGCTTAATGCATCGTTACCGGCTGCCCATCCAATTAAACAAGGCAATGCACCGGGTACTGCGCCTACCAATACAGAAATAGAATTCACTTTTTTTAAAGGCGTATAAATGAACGCATATAAAAACAAACTAAACGCAGCGAGTCCGGCAGACAATGGATTGAAAAAATACCACAAAATAAATATCCCCAATGCGCCTGAAATAATTGCGAAGGCCCATCCTTCTCCTGCACTCATTCTTCCACTGGCCAATGGTCTTTTGGCAGTCCGTTTCATTAATGCATCCGTGTCTCTTTCTACAACCTGGTTAATGGTGTTGGCACTGCCCGTTACCAAAAAACCACCTGTAAATAATAGCAGGATCATTTTTGCGTTAAACCCAATAATCTTCGGCGCCAGCAAATAACTGATTACGGCAGAAAAAACTACCATAAACGTGAGACTGAATTTTACAAGCATCATATAATCACGCAGCTTGCTGGCCAATGTAAAAGAACTCGAATTATCTGTACGTGCGTTTTGCATTCAATAACCTGGGTTTTTAATGTCAGCCGCATATCCGTCAGCATTCCCAAAACTGATCTGAATTATTTCCTGCAACAATTTTTATGATTAGGCAACCATCGCTGCAACCAAAGAATATGACAGCGACGATTGTTCTATTTATTTTTATTTTCCTTTTGCCGGCAAACTCCTACAATTAGTGATTGCTTTCATTTTCTCCTATCGGCTCCGTTTGCTGAATAAATTCCCTGCCATCTTTACCATAATCATATGCCCAGCGGTGTACTTCCGGAATTTCTCCCGGCCAGTTACCATGCCCCGGACGAATAGGTGTTGTCCATTCCAGGGTATTCGAACCCCAGGGGTTTTGCGAGGTAACCCTTCTTCCTTTAAAAATAGAATAGAAGAAATTAAACACAAATAATAGCTGAACAGAAAATACAATCATGGCCACGATAGAAATAAACCTGTTCAAGCCACCAAACTGGTGGAAACTTTCCCATCCACTGTAATCAAGATAACGGCGCGGCAGACCTGCTAATCCTTCGTAGTGCATCGGCCAGAAAATAAGGTATGCACCAACCATCGTTACCCAAAAATGGATATACGACATGGTATTGTTAAGATACCGGCCGTACATTTTAGGATACCAGTGATAAAGACCCGCAAACATCCCAAAGAATCCAGCCACACCCATTACTATATGAAAATGTGCAATTACAAAATAAGTATCGTGCAGGTGAATATCGAGCGATGAATTACCCAACCATATACCTGTTAAACCACCAGAGATAAACAAGCTCACAAAACCGATAGAAAACAACATGCCCGGGGTAAACCGGATATTTCCGCGCCACAACGTGGTTAACCAGTTAAATACTTTAATGGCGCTCGGTACTGCAATTAATAAGGTAAGCAATACGAATACTGAACCCAGGAACGGATTGAGGCCTGTTACAAACATGTGATGTGCCCATACCAAAAAGGCAAGTACGGCAATGGCAAACAATGAACCCACCATCGCCATATAACCGAATATCGGTTTACGCGCGTTTACACTCATTACTTCAGACACCATACCCATGGCTGGCAAAATAATGATGTATACTTCAGGATGACCAAGGAACCAGAATAAATGCTGGAACAGGATGGCGCTTCCGCCTTCATTAGGCAAAATTTCACCCGAAGCAAGAACAATATCTGACAGGTAGAAACTGGTTCCGCCATGACGATCAAACAACAACAATATAAACCCGCTTAATAAAACCGGGAACGATAAAACCCCCAGTACCGCAGTAAAGAACAATGCCCAGATAGTAAGCGGTATCCTTGTCATGCTCATGCCCTTGGTACGCATGTTCAGAATAGTTGAGATGTAATTCAAGCCACCTAACAGCGATGATACCACGAACATCGCCATACTGATAAGCCACAAATCCACACCTGTTTTAGAACCATCAGAAGCACCACCCAGTGCGCTCAGTGGAGGATAGGAAGTCCACCCACCACTTGCCGGACCGGTTTGCACAAATAAAGATGACAACATGATAATGCTGGCCAGCCAAAAAAACCAGTAAGACAGCATATTCAGCATGGGGGAGGCCATATCCCTTGCACCAATCTGCAGCGGAATAAGAAAATTAGCGAACGTACCACTTAAGCCAGCTGTTAATACAAAGAACACCAATACGGTGCCGTGCATAGTAACCAATGCGTAATAAAATTCTGGTTGTATTTTACCACCTTTTGCCCAATGACCGAGAATGTCTTCCAGCCATGGAAAAGTTTGATCGGGATATCCCAATTGTAAACGGAATAATACAGACATCAGCCCACCCAAAAATGCCCAGATAATACCTGTGATCAGGAACTGCTTGGCAATCATTTTGTGGTCCTGGCTGAATACATATTTTGTAATAAACGTTTCTTTATGGTGGTGCACATGGTGTTCATCATGTGCATCATGCGAAGTGTGAACTTCTGCCCCTTGTATTATTGCTTCATTACTCATATCAAAAATTCATTTATCGGATAACTTAATGTTCTTCTTTTCTATCGGGTTCCTGTTATTTTTTAACCGTTGCAGTTGCCGGTGCAAAATCACTCATCGCCGCAGATTTTGCTGTGCTGTCTGCAGCGGGCTTATCAGTTTTTTGTTTATCCAGCACCGCTGTCTGGTATTTTGGTTTCTGCGACAATATCCATACATCATATTCGGCCTGCGTTACTACTTCAATTTGTCCTTTCATAGTATAGTGGCCCTTACCGCACATTTGATCACACGAAATTTCATATACAAAATCAGGGTTGTTGGTTTTTACCTTCATCTCCTTTGTGGTGTACAGCGGCGTAAACCACATGGTAGTTGGTGTGCCTGGCACGGCGTCCATTTTCATTCTGAAATGTACCAACCCTACATCATGTATTACGTCTCTTGAACCGATGATAAGCTTAACGGGCTTACCTGCTACCAGCATTAATTTGTTTGTTACAATATCATCCTGTGCCGCTACGTCTGCTTTAAGGTTTAACTCCGGTACATCCTGCCAAATCAAACCAAGCGTATTATCGTCTTTATCGCTAATGTTTTTATAATATTTTCTACCGAATACATCGTCTTTACCCGGATAGCGCATAATCCACTCAAATTGTTTTCCGGTTACTTCTACTACCATGGCATCTTTTGGAGGATCCCCCGTGATTTTAAACCAGTAAAACAAACCATACCCAACCAATACAGTTAAGAAGATAGCCGGAACAACAGTCCAGATTAATTCAAGCGTATTGTTATGCGGCAGATAATAAACTTCTCTTTTTTCTGAATATTGATATTTGAAAGCAAACCAGAATAAAAGCACCTGGGTAAGAACAAATACGGCACCCGTAATATAAATAGTAAGGTGAAGCATTTTATCAATCTTCTGTCCGTGATCAGATGCCGCTTCGCCCAGTATCTTGTCTTTAAAAAGTTCATGGCAGCAATACACACCTACCAGGCCGCCCACCAGGAACAGGATCAGCAAGAATCCATTAATGCGGTTGTTCTGCTCAAGTGTTTTCTTTTCTCCTTTCAGTACGCCCACATACTCACTGGCCTTTGCTATCTGGAAAGTGATGAGAAAACCCAGTAACAAAATCGACAATATAAAAATGGTTGTTAAAGACATAACCGCTTAATGATTTATACAAAGTTTTAAAATAATTGCCCCAGCTGATCCTTTTGTTTAAGCCTTTCTGTTTAATACTTATGTATGATGAATAATACTTTCTTTAAAGAACGGATGGTTCTTAGCCGTTAATGGTGCTTTGGTTAAGGCCCTTCCTGTTGCAAACATAATCAGACCAACAAAACCAGCTGCTACGCCCAGATCAAAAAGATTCATGGTAACATGTGTTTGTCCTGTTGCATCTTTTGTTAAGGCCGGAAATACCATTTGGTAAAAATCGAGCCAGTGACCGAATATAATCATCGCTGCCATGAACGTCATGGTCGTATAATTTCTTTTGGAACCCCTGCGCATCAATATTAAAATAGGGCAAACAAAATTGATTATTAGGTTTAAAAAAAATAAACCCTGGAAACCATTTGAATGCTCATGTGTACCAGTTCTGTCTATAAAATAAATCGTTTCTTCCGGCTGGTTACTATACCAAATCAGCATGTACTGCGAAAACCATAAGTACGTCCAGAAAATAGAGAAGGCAAACATGAATTTACCAATATCATGAAGATGCTCTTCATTCACCAGTTCCAGGTAACCCTGATTTTTAAGATAGATAACGAATATGGCAATAAGCGCCATACCCGCTACAAACGTACTGGCAAACGTGTACCAGCTGTACATAGTAGAGTACCAATGTGCATCGATACTCATTAACCATAGCCAGGGAATAGTAGAAGCCACCGTTAATGCAAACCATACCAGGAATAACGCTGCCCAAACCGTATTCTTAAAAATATATTTTTTACCGCTTTCAACATCCGGCAACGGATTCTCATCCAGTTCGCGTGAAAGACTTCTCATTTTATAACCCAATACAATCCACAGACCGATAGTGAGTATCGTCCATATCACAAAAAAATTGGGGTTCAGGAAAACGCTTTTACCATTCAGCACTTTATCGTTACCGGGTGTAAGCCAGGGGTAAACATGATTGTGATGTCCAAAAATGAGCGACAATAAAACAATCAATGCAATTACGCCCAATGGAATGACTGCTACAGAAATAGCCTCTGTTACGCGCCGGAAAGCCATTTGAAAAGCGCCCATACCCAATGTAGTGGCGCAAATAAAGAACATAGCCGCATTACAGATTAAAAGAAAATACACGCTGTTCTGCAGCATGGTTCCCCAAAACCTCGACTGGTGTACTTCATCACCCGTTCCATACATAATAAAACCTATGATTACTGATAAAACACCTACACCCATCAATGCCATTGACCAGGTTCTGTACTTCGCAGGAATTTCAAAATGTTCTTTAAATGACGACATGCGCAATAAATTTATAAATCGTTCAATCTAATAATCAATCTTATTTAACCGGTGCTGCTTTCCTGCCAGACGAATCTTTTCCTGCTGGCGCCATGGCAGCTTTACCTGCCGGAGCCATTGTTGCAGTAGCCGCGTCTGCAGGTTTTGCTGCTGCCGCCTGTTGTTTCGATTTTATGTAACTGATAATCATCCAGCGCTGTTTCGGCGTAACCTGGGAAGCGTAACTACCCATCATGTTTTTGCCATAGGTTATCGAATGAAACATGGTTCCTTCTGTCATAGCAACATATTTCGCATCAGCACCACTCAAATTTGCAGGTTTTGCAGAATAGGGTCCATTACCATCTTTGTAAAGCGGTCCGTTACCATCTAATTTCGGACCATGACAAACACCACAATTCACCAGGAACAATCTTTCTGCTTCAACAGCTGTTCCTTTATCCATTGGCGGCAACGGGCTTTTCAGGGCTGAAGAAGTATTATAGGTACCCGTTGTATCTGCCAGTATCTCGTAGTGATAGCCGTCTTCACCTCTTTTTACGGTACCGGCTACAGGTTTTGCATTGTAAAAAGCCGAATCGCCCAGTCTGCTGGCGTGATCAGCATATGTTTTATACGCAACACTGTAAGCCATATCAGGCATGTAGACCCTGCTAGGTTTACGTTGTACATCGCTGCAGCTTTGCGCCAGTATTATTACCGCTATTACAATTGCTATGATGGATAATTTCTTCATCTGTATTGAAATAAAAAACTGTTTCAAATTTTTATGCTAAACGTTTGCTTTCCGTACTTCAAAAGGAAGTGCGTCTTTATCATACCGGCCAAGCCACCAACCACTTTCAGCTTCCTGAACATTTGTTTCAACGGCGCCGAGTTTCTGCAGATAACCCAGCACATCTGCTTCGTTTGTTTTTGCAGTGGGTTCAATTACCATCACAAATAAATCATCGGTAGCACGCAAATGAAAATGATGTTTTTTTACAAAGGGAGCCAGCTGGCACAAATAACAAAATGTAAGCACCATGCCTACCGCAGAAAATAAAACGGTTAGCTCAAACATAATGGGTATCCAGGCAGGCAATGCAAAATGCGGTTTACCACCAATATTTAACGGCCAGTCTTTTGTAAATACCCAGCTGATAAAAGACAATGCAGTTGCTGTACCTGTAATCGCATAGATAAAACCCGCCGTGTGCAAACTTGTATCGCGCAGTCCCATTGTTTTATCAAGCCCGTGAATGGGAAACGGCGTGTATACATCATGAATTTTATACCCGCTTTTGCGAACACCTTTTACAGCAGCAAACAATGCAGTCTCTTCATCAAAACAGCCAACTATAAATTTTTTTACACTCATATTAAGTT
>JBDUAY010000175.1:0-10849 GCA_040004415.1 Bacteroidota bacterium
CCAATCAGCATTATCAATGATATCTGCATATAAATATTATTGCCGATGCCAAACATCTTTGCAAAAATATATACGCCTGATAGCCCTACAGGCATTGACAGCAGTACCGCAAATGGCAGCAGGTAACTTTCATACTGCGCGCTGAGCAACAGGTAAACAAATACCAGGCTCAATACAAAAATATAAATGGATTGTGTTCCACTGGTTTGTTCTTCGCGACTGATGCCTGAATATTCATAACCATATCCGGGTGGTAACGTTTCTGCCGCAACTTCTTTGATGGCCTCCAACGCCTCCCCGGAACTATATCCCGGATTTTGCGTTCCATTTACAGAAATGGACGTAAATAAATTAAATCTTGAAATGCTTTGCGGGCCATACACGCGTTTTACATCTATAAACTCCGTAATCGGCGCCATTTGATTATTGCCCGATTTTACATACACCTTGTTTAACCCGTTTAAATTTGCCCGGTAATTGGTGTCTGCCTGCATGATTACCCGGTATTGCTTTCCATATTTATTGAAATTGGAAACATAAAATCCCCCGTAATAAAACTGCATCGTATTTAAAATGTCGTTTAC
Source organism: Bacteroidota bacterium (assembly GCA_040004415.1). GTDB lineage: Bacteria > Bacteroidota > Bacteroidia > Chitinophagales > Chitinophagaceae > JACMLD01. The sequence continues at coordinate 585 of JBDUAY010000175.1, forward strand.
GCCAATACCAGCCTGTTTAACTTTGGCAATATTTACACTCATCTGGTATTGCGGAAAGCCCGGATCGAAAGAAGTAGTTGCATATTGTATTTCTTTGCGCTTGTTTAATGCCGCGAGGAACTTTTGCCCGACAGCAAAAAAATCAGCAATGCTATGTCCGCCTTTATCCTGTAACTGAAATGAAAAACCACCCGTACCACCAAAACCGGAAATAGTGGGAAGTGAAATGGTAAATACCTGCGCTTCGCGTATGACCGCGATTTTCTGATTTAATTTTTTGATAACATCCTGGTTGCTGACGCCTTTTCTTTCATCCCAATGTTTCAGCTCAATAAAAATCATCCCGTAATTACTGCCGCTGCCCGCAATAAAATTTACACCAACCAACCGAAACACATGATCCACTTCCGGAATGGTTTGGGCGCTGTCTGCTACCTGCTTTACGATGACAGCCGTTCTTTCCATTGAAGAAGCAGCCGGTAAACTGATCGGCACAAAAATGGTTCCCATATCTTCATCCGGCACAAAGCTGGAAGGTGTGGTTTTCATTAAGAAAGCGAACAAGCCTATGAATACAACTGCCGACAACATAATTATCCATTGCCGCACAGACAAAAAACGAATTGCCCGGGTATACTTATCCGTTAGTGAGTTATATGCCACATTAAAACCAGTGCCAAATCTTTGCAAAAAATTCTTTTTTTCGTGTTCCACATGTTTTGGCGGGCGCAGAAACATGGCTGCAAGGGCCGGGCAAAGCGTTAATGCGTTGATAGCAGAAATGCCGATAGCAACCGCCAGCGTTACGCCAAACTGCTTATAAAAAACGCCGGTTGAGCCGCCGACAAATGTTACCGGAATGAATACGGCCGCCATAATTAAGGTAATGGAAAGAATGGCGCCGGTTATCTCGTGCATCGCATCTATCGCTGCTTTTCGTGGGGAGTCATACCCATTTTCCAATTTAGCGTGCACCGCCTCTACAACAACAATTGCATCGTCTACCACAATACCGATGGCCAGCACCAGTGCAAAGAGCGTAAGCAAGTTTATACTGTACCCGAAGATGTATAAAAAGAAAAATGTGCCGGTGATGGATACCGGAACTGAGATACCGTGAATAATGGTTGACCGGATATCCTGCAGGAAAATAAATATTACTATAAATACCAGCGCAAAACATTCCAGCAGTGTATGGATAACCTTTGTAATGGAAGCGCTTAAAAATTTATTGATGTCAACAACCGTAGAATAATGTATGCCATCCGGGAATGATTTGCTGGCTTCTTCAATAACCTGCTTCGACATATTAATTACATCCCGTGCATTGGAACCCGGTGTCTGACTAACGGCCATGCCTACTGCCGGATACCCATTGATCGCTGCAATGTTTGCGTACGACAGTGCACCAATTTCTACCCGCGCAATATCACGCATGTGTAACAGCTCACCGTTGCTTTTGGCCTTAATAATAATATTTTCAAATTCAGCAACCGTTTGCAGTTTGCCTGTGTACGTAATTACATACTGAAAACTCTGGTCGCCATTTTCTCCAAATTTACCGGGCGCCGCATCAATATTCTGCTCGCTCAATGCTGCCGAAACATCGTTGGGTGTAAGTCCGTATACAGACATTACATCGGGTTTTAACCATATGCGCATAGAATAATCACGGCTTCCAAAACTCGTGGCACTACCAACACCGGGTACACGTTTAATTTGAGGCAGTACATTAATATTTGCGTAGTTCTGCAGAAAAGTTTGATCGTACGCGGGCTTATCGCTGTACAATGCAAAAATCAGCACCATACTGCTTTGCTGCTTTCTAACGGTAACGCCCACTTTAACAACATCCTGCGGTAACTGGCTGGTGGCACTGGCTACCAGGTTTTGTACGTTTACCGCATCTTTATCAGGATCGGTTCCTACCTGGAAATATATCTGGATGGAAGCGCTTCCATCGTTGGCTGCTGAAGAAGTCATGTAGGTCATGCCTTCTACGCCATTGATGGCTTCTTCCAGTGGTATTATAACATTTCTCAGCACCACCTCCGCATTTGCGCCCTGGTAACTGGCGGAAACCTGTACCGTTGGCGGGGCAATATTGGGATATTGCTCAATGGGCAATTTTATAAGGCCCAGGATCCCCAGCAATACGATGATGACAGAAATTACCGTGCTTAATACAGGTCTTTGTATAAACGTCTTTATCATTTTTTTTACCGGGAATTAATTAAGCCGTGTATAAATTGAATCAGCGTTTGCCTGCCTGGGTATGATTTGATCGCTGTCTTTTAAGCCTATCAAGCCTTCCAGCACTACGGTGTCGCCGGCATGTAATCCGCTGTTAACAATAAAATACTGGCCATTGTCAACAGGCGTAACAATTATTGAAACACTCGTCACCTGGTTATCTTTTCCCACTACGTAAACAAATCTTTTATCCTGCAATTCATAAGAAGCACTTTGTGGAATTACCAGGGCCGAATCAACGGTTGTTGGCAAACGAACAGTTGCACTTGCGCCGCTTCTGATAATACCCAACGGATTTTTATAGATGGCTTTGAAAGTAGCAGTGCCTGTTTCTGTAGTAATCATTCCGCTGGCCATTTCAACTTTACCTTTTTCAGGATAGACAGTTCCATCTGCCAGCAGTAATGTTGCAGGCAGCATATTGTTTATTTTTTCTTTTATGGTTGCTCCATTGGTAGTACTTAAATACTGCAATAGTTGTTTTTCGTTCAGCGAATAATAAGCGTACACGTTATCGATATTAGATAATGTTGTAAGCGGGGAAGTGGTTGAACTGTTTATCAGTGCGCCAATTTTATACGGTATCAAACCAATTACACCATTTGCAGGACTATGCAAAATAGTATAGCCAGCATTTGTTTGCGCATTTGCCAGGGAAGCTTTTGATTGTGCCAGTGCCGCTTCTTTTACTTTCAATGTGTATTGAAGCGATTCGAGTTCATATTTGCTGATGATTTCTTTTTCAACCAGCGGTTTTACTTTTGTTATTTGCATTTTGGCAGCGTCTACATCTGCTTCAGCACTTTTAATGCTGGCGGCGGCGGTAATTACTTCCTGTTCGTATTGTGGATTACTGATCCGAAAAAGCAACTGCCCTTTTTTTACTACGGCGCCTTCCTGCACATAAATGGCATCTACATAGCCATCAATCTTTGGTCTTATTTCAATGATTTGCTGACCCTGTATCGTGGCAGGAAAATCAAGGTTTACTTTTGCCTGGCGTGTATGCAGGATGAGTACCTTATAATCTTTTACTTGGGGTTTATCATTGCCCGGCGCAGTTTTCCCGTCTGTATTGTTACAAGAAAACAATATCGGGTACAAAATTATTACAAGTGTATAAATAATATTTTTAGATTTCACTGAAACAATTTTGATGGGATTGATAATGTTGATTAACCGCTGTACTAACTAATGCGCTTGAAACGACGGACTTTCTGAATTGCGCCAAAGATAATGCTGCAATGCTTTACATTATGCGGCGCGGTGCAATTTTTGGTTACCGCTTATCCATTTTTTGAGATGGATATAGCCGGTTTATTTTCTGTTTATATTTCAGCAGAAAAATTGGCTTTCGTCGCGTTTATTTCAGGATTTGCCGCTTTTAATTTGCGTCAGAAGCTTTGTTCGGTAGGTTTGTTTTGCTGATATCAGAAAAATATTTTTTTGGTAAAAGCAATTGTTATTACCGTATAAATGAAGCCCGGTTGTTCCCGGCTGGGCACAGTTTTGCGGTTTGCCCTTATTCCCGGTCCCCGTCCGAACGATGTTCATCCGGGCGGGCTTCTCCACAGCGTATAGAAGGGTACCCCCAACGCAAGCGTTTTTATAATATTTAGCTGGGGCGCCTGTAAAAAAAATTCTCATAAATGCTGATACATCTTTTATTGAATGAAAGCGTTTTTTCTGTTCTTAAGTCTGAATAAGAATTGTTTTATAGCAAAAAAGCAATGATCGAAACCTATCAGGGTCAAAGATTGTAATTGTGAAGAAATATACGGAGAGGCACCCCTCACCAGCGAAACGGGAGAGGGGCCGGGGGTGAGGTGTTGCTAATTCAGTTGCAAATGCGGCAATCTATAGGTTAAGCCATCGAGTACAAACAACTCATCCACTTCATATATCCAGAATTTAAAAAGAGGAGACTGAGATAGATACTCATCCACAGTTGCTTTATCGATAGCATTAATTGTTATCCAGATTCTTTTGCTCTCCATAGAAACCGCATAGTGATCAATAATTTCTTTGTTGATGAGCGTGTTGATATATTTCCTGTGATCGGGGATCAGCGCATTAACTTCTTCGTCTATTTCAAAACTGATAGTTACCTGGAATTTCTTTTTGTCCATAGGAGCACAGCGTCTTTGCTTTATAACGAAAAACGGGCTAAAAAGTTTCCTAACAAAATGATAATTGTTGATAAATTATATTGTCCAGTCAACAATATTATTTACAAATGCTGCATTTTGGCTAGTAATAATACGAATGTAATTATCCGTATATCCTTCCATCATTGCATTTTTAGCACATTTTTCAAATAACACCTTCCGTGTTTGTCCGCTGTGCTGCCCGGTAAAGTACTGCATCTTCATATAAGAGAGATTGCGCAGCAGTTTATTACGTTCCAGCCGGGTATTGATGGGTACAACCGGTTGTATTTCCAGTGCTTTTGTATTATCTCTTTCAGAGTAGGTGAATACATGTAAATAAGATATATCCAGCTCCTGTAAAAAATTAAATGTCTCCTCGAAATCTTCTTTTGTTTCTCCCGGAAAGCCAACAATTACATCTGCGCCAATGGCACAATGCGGCATTAATTTTTTTATAAAACCCACACGGTCTGCATATAACTCTTTCTTATAACGGCGGCGCATCAACGCTAAAATTTTATTACTGCCGCTCTGCAACGGAATGTGAAAATGCGGCATAAAGGTATTGCTGTTAGCTACCCATTCAATAATGTCATTCGTCAGCAGATTGGGTTCAATAGATGAAATACGATAGCGTTGTATTCCCGGAACAGCTTCCAGCGCTTGCACCAGATCAAAAAAGTTTTCAGTACTTTCCAGGCCGCTGTTGCCTTTGCCGAAGTCGCCCAGGTTTACGCCGGTCAGTATAATTTCTTTAACGCCTTTTGCAGCTAAATCTGCCGCTGTTTTTACCACATTGCTAACCGTATCGCTCCGGCTTTTTCCTCTTGCCATGGGTATTGTACAGAAAGAACAATTGTAATTGCACCCATCCTGTACTTTTAAAAAGGTTCGGGTGCGATCGTTTATCGAAAAGGAGGCGTTGAAGCCATTTACTTCAACAATGTCGCAACTGCAAATTTTTGCCGAGTCGCCTTTGGTTAATTCTTTAACATGCTGAACGATGTTGAACTTTTCTGCAGCGCCCAATACCAAATCAACACCTGGAATGGCAGCAATTTCTATTGGTTTTAACTGGGCATAACATCCGGTGATGACCACCAGGCTTTCAGGCGATCTTCGCTGTATCCGCCTTACCAGGTGCCGGCATTCTTTATCGGCATTATCAGTAACGGAACAGGTATTGATAACATATACATCAGCTTGCCCGTCAAACCCACGTTTCTCAAAACCATCGTTTTCAAGCAGCCGTGAAATGGCCGATGTTTCTGAGAAATTCAGCTTGCAACCCAATGTATGAAATGCCACTGTTTTTGCTTCCGCCATAAGAGGCGCGAAGGTAGGAAGGAATTGGGGATTTTTAGTCCAAAATAAGGAAGACGGATGACACGGATTAAGCGGATTTTGTTTCTACGAGTAGAAAATCCGTGATAATCCTTTGCATTATCACGATGGACAAGTTTGAATTTGTTTACGATGCTCAGCCAGGCAGACATTTTCCCATTGAACTGGTGCGTATGTATAGCTATTTTTGGTAAATAAAAAAGGATAAAGATAAAAATGCTGAACTAAACGACATTGAATTCCGAATTCCTAATTCCCTGTATCTTGTGCTGCAATGAAAAAAGCTTTTCCTTACATTTTACTGGCAGTTTTGGCAATTGGTGCAATCTTTATAAAGCGGTGCCGGAATGAATCTGGCGGTAACAAGAAAGCTACCACTGATAATATAGATCGGAATAATGGTCTTGACCGGCGACTAAGCTTTCTTGAATACACGGATCATGCAAAATGCCGTATGCAATGTGAACATATCAGCACACAGACGATAGAAACAGGTTTGCAAAATTGGCAGATAGATACAGCTGCAAGTGAGTTTACCGCGCGGCCTTGTCCCATTTATGCGCTACAAGGTTATTCTGTGGAAAAACAGCATCTGCGAATTATATTTGGCCAGTGCGATTTTAAAACGAAAGTGATTACATGTATTAATATTGATTCTGTGTTTGATTGTCATTGTCCGGGCGTCGGAATTAAATATGAGCGTTAATAACCGATACCAACCATTATGAAGCCGTTATTGAAACTGATACAGGTTATTTATAGTATTTATGTTATACTTCTTTTTGTTATTTTATTGCTGATCATATTTCCTTTTGTGTTGCTGGCTTCCGTTTTTGGTAAGGTAAAAGGTGGAAATATTATTTACCGCATTTGCAGTGCCTGGTCGGATGTTTGGTTTCTTTTGATCGGTATTCATCCAAAAAAAATAAAAAAAACAGCGGCACCACGGCCTGGCGACCAATATATTTTTGTCGCGAACCATATTTCTTTCCTGGATATCGCGATGATCGTAAAAACAATCCGGCAACCTACGCGGCCGCTTGCGAAAGCTGAGATTGCAAAAGTGCCGGTATTTGGATTCTTATATCGTTACGGCGCTATTATGGTTGATCGCAGCAATGCAGAAAACCGGAAGAAAAGTGTACTTCAACTGAAATCAGTATTAAGAAAAGGTATTTCGATATTTATTTTTCCGGAAGGAACTTTTAATACAACGCCAGGTCTGTTAAAGGAATTTTACGATGGTGCATTCCGTATTGCGATAGAAACACAAACGCCTTTGTTGCCGGTTATTTTTCCAGACACCGTAAAGCGCTTGCATTACACCAGTGTATTATCTTTTACGCCTGGTGTTTGCCGGGCTTTTTTTCTAGAACCAATACCGGTAGATAGTTTAACGATTGATGATTTGCCGGCATTGAAGATGAACGTGTATAATACCATGAAAGCTGCATTAAAAGAAATTGCAGATGGCGGGATTTTGTGATGCGTTTAGATGTATCGTGCCACGGTTGATTGGCTCAATTATTTCCCCCCTTGATGCTTTAACCGTGGCACGTAATACCCTCAGTGGCCCGGTACATTGAAGCGTTGAATAAATAAACAGTTCGTACATTTATTTGTAATAGATCTACTTGAAAGAAGAATCAACACATACGGAAGAATTATTTAAACCTGTTCACAAGCTGTTTGCAGAAGTCATTATTCCGCTGGCTTTGCCGCGCAATTACACCTGGGCCATACCATCGCATTTACAGGAAGCCGCTAAGGTTGGTTGCCGGGTAGAGGTGGTGCTGAAAAATAAAAAATATGCTGGCCTGGTAAAGCGCGTGCATACATCGGCTCCGGGTTCTTTTGAGCCCAAAGAAATTTTGAATGTGCTGGATACCGAACCCATTGTGTTTGAACAGCAACAGCAGTTCTGGCAATGGATGGCGAATTATTATTTGTGCAGTGAGGGCGAAGTGATGCAGGCTGCATTGCCTACGCATTTTAAACTCAGCAGCGAAACCATCTTATTATACAATGACGAAGCAGGTGACGATTTCAGCGGACTTGATAATGAAGAATATCTTGTTGCCGAAGCATTACTGATCAAAAAAGAATTGAAGCTGACTGAAGTACAGCAGGTGCTGGATGCAAGTCATGTGTACCCGGTAATAAAACGTTTGATCGATAAACGCATTTGTTTTGTTTGGGAAGAATTACAACATACCTATAAAGAAAAAAAAGAAACATATGTAACGCTGAACCCGCAATACGATGGCGATGATCAGTTAAGCGATCTGCTGAATAATTGGGGACGTGCACCCAAACAAATGGAATTGTTGCTTTCGTTCCTGCACATTTCAAAAACAGAAGGTGAAGTAACACAACCAGCATTGCTTAAAAAATCGGGTGCCTCCGCCGCGCAGTTAAAAGGGTTGACCGATAAAAATGTATTGCTGGTAGAAAAAAGATCAGTCGGCCGGTTAAAGCAATTGCCCCTGGATATCAGTATTGATTTTGTGCTGAGCGATGCACAGCAAATGGCTTTGCAGCAGGTGCGCGATCATTTCATACAAAAAAATGTATGTCTTTTGCATGGCGTTACATCCAGTGGCAAAACGCAGTTGTACATGAAACTGATGGAAGAAATGCTGCTGCAGGGTAAACAGGTTTTGTACATGCTACCGGAGATCGCACTAACGGCACAGATCATACGTCGTTTACAAAAACACTTTGGGGGATACATTCTGATTTACCATTCCAAGTTCAGCCAGAATGAGCGGGTGGAAATATGGAACAAAGTAAAGACAGGGGAAGCAAGAATTATACTGGGTGCCCGGTCTTCTTTGTTTCTTCCGTTTCATAATCTTGGATTGGTTATTTGTGATGAAGAGCACGATACATCTTACAAGCAGCAGGATCCTGCGCCGCGTTATCATGCGCGTGATGCGGCTGTTTATTTTGCATCTTTATTCAATGCAAAAGTTTTATTGGGAAGTGCTACGCCCTCTGTTGAAAGTTATTTCAATGCCGCAAATGGTAAATATGCGTTGGTTGAACTGAATGAACGTTTTGGAAATATACCGATGCCGGTGATTGAAATCATCGATACCAAACAGATGAAGATGCCCGATAAGAGCAAGGTCATCATATCAATACCGATGAAAGATGCGGTGGAAGCCAGTTTGCAAAAGGGCCGGCAGGTAATTTTATTTCAGAATCGACGTGGTTATTCGCCGTACCAGGTTTGTCAGACCTGTGGCTGGATACCTCATTGCAAACAATGTGATGTATCGCTGAGTTATCATAAAACAAAGGGCAAACTACTTTGCCATTATTGCGGCACTGTCTACCCGTTGGTGTATACCTGTGAGGCCTGCGGCAATCATTTGTTTGCACAGCAAAATTTTGGTACGGAAAGAATTGAAGAAGCGCTGCAGGAATTGTTTCCACAGGCAAAAATTGCACGCATGGACGCAGACAGTGTCAAAGGCAAGCATGGTCATGATGCATTGATACAATTATTCGAACAGGCGAAGATTGATATTCTGGTGGGAACACAAATGGTGGTGAAAGGTCTCGATTTTGAAAATGTTGAGCTTGTCGGGATCCTTGATGCCGATGCTATTTTAGGATTTACTGATTTCCGGGTGAATGAAAGAGGATTTCAGTTAATGGAGCAGGTGAGTGGCCGTGCGGGTAGAAAAGATGTGCAGGGTAAAGTTTTGATACAGGTTCGGAATCCACTGCACCCGGTTTTATTAAAAGTACAGCAGCACGACTATAAAAGTTTTTACCAGGAAGAAATAGAAGGAAGACGGCAATTTTTTTATCCACCCTTTTCACGCATTATTAATATTTTGTTCAGGCATAAAGACGCGGATATAGTCAATGCGGCGTCACTTTTTTTTGCTGCGCAGATGAAGCCTTACCTGGAAAATTATATGATTGGTCCTGCGCAACCGGTTGTAAACAAAGTGCGCAATTTATTTTTGATGGAGCTGATGCTGAAGCTTCCCAAAGATGGCGCAACCATTCAGAAAGCCAAACAGCTTATTTATACTTCTACTGCGCTGATGCACGCAGATAAAAGATTCAGGAGCGTGCAAGTGGTACCTGATATTGACCCGGTATAGCCGGGAGGCGTGAGCCGTCAATCGTGGGATGTAAGGCGTTATTCGAACGTCCATTGAAGAATCCATTATGGGAAAATTTTTATTTGGCATCGATACATTTGCTTACAGGTAAACGCCTATAAAAATATCCTCTTTGGAGGCCTGGAAGTGATTCAGGAAGTGCAAAAAAATAAGCCCGACGTAGAAACGGGCAAATCGGTATTATTTACCCAATTAATGCGATGCGAATATCTTATTTCTCTTCTATATTTCTCTCCGTGGTCGGTGTCCCACCGACCACTATGAATATCATGGTCTTGAAAATAGTTTGACTCTTACCTGCACGAACTGAGAGGCCTAATCTTCTTAATGCGATGATCGTTTGCTTTTACGGCTTGCATCCTCCGTAAGATGG
>JBDUAY010000583.1:0-3215 GCA_040004415.1 Bacteroidota bacterium
CTATTTAATACCGGCATCCTGAACAATGGGTATCCCTCATCCCCAGCTGTGCTGGAAGGAGCAGGGTGAGGGCCTTCTATCCCACGTATCTTTTAAAAATCGAACTTGCTACATGTCCGCCAAAACCAAATGTATTATTCAATACACAGTTTACCGGCCGGTGGATTGATTTCCCAAGAATGATATTTAATCCTGTGGGGATTTTTTCATCCAGCGTTTCTGTATTGATGGTCGCAGGAATAATATTATCTCTTATTGCCAATACGCTAATTACACTTTCAATAGCACCAGCTGCACCAAGCAAATGACCAGTCATTGACTTTGTGGCGCTAATCGCTACGGGCAATTCACCAAACGCTCTTTTGATACCATGCAATTCGCTGATGTCACCCAACGGTGTGGAAGTTGCGTGCACATTTATATAGTCAACCTGGCTTGCTGTTAAACCAGCGTCAGACAATGCTTTCGTAATGCCGAGGTAGGCACCCAGGCCATCCGGCGGTGTACCAGTAAGATGGTATGCATCGCCGGCCATTCCACCGCCAGCCATTTCTGCATAAATATGAGCACCCCTTTTTTTAGCATGTTCGTATTCTTCGAGGATCAAAGCACCTGCGCCTTCACCCATTACAAAACCGTCCCTGTCTTTATCAAACGGGCGCGATGCTTTTGAATAATGATCATTATTCTTAGACAATGCTTGTGCTGAATTAAATCCACCCACAGACGACGGCGTAATAGCTGCTTCAGATCCACCCGCTACCATAATAGTTGCCTTGCCCAAACGTATGGTATCAAATGCGTTTATAATAGCCGTGTTGGAAGAAGCACAGGCTGATACCGTGCAATAATTGGGTCCGTATAATTTATTACGAATGGAGATAACACCAGCGGCAATATCTACAATCATTTTTGGTATGAAATACGGGTTGAACCGCGGCGTACCATCACCTGTATGAAATTCTCTTAATTGTTCCTCAAAAGTACCGATACCGCCATTGCCCGATGCCCAAATTACACCGATATCGTAGCGTTCATGTTCCTGCATGGCGGCAAAATCAAGGCCGGCATCTTTGATAGCTTCGTCTGTTGCAGCAATAGCGTACTGCGTAAACAGATCATATTTTTTTATTTCTTTTTTATCGATATAATTTTCAGCATTAAAACCTTTCACCTCGCAGGCAAAATGGGTTTTAAACTTAACGGTTTCAAATTTTGTAATCGGTCCGGCACCGCTTTTTCCATTAACAATGCTTTGCCAGAATTCAGTTACTGAATTACCCAATGGGGTTAACGCGCCCAGCCCGGTTATAACTACTCTTTTCATATTTTAATGCTCTGCTGTTATCATCTTTTATCCTGATTAACAGTAATGAGGGTGCAATTTATGTAATGACAGGTATATTATACACAATTACCTGCTGTTGTATGATTGCCAATCATTTACCGGCGGATAAATACATGGAATACAACACGGCTATTAATTTATAACAGGATAGATATGGTATAGTTTGTTTTCCAGAAGATGTGCCGGGGTGGAAATTATTGCGTTTTGCAAACCGTGCCCGCGTTAATGACAGAAGTCCCTGGTTATTACATTTTCATGCGCATCATTCCGGGATATATCCTGATAAAAAATTCTGCCGCCATTGGGTTTTTGCCATAAAGACTATTAAGGCTTGCAGGTGCATGATAAAAGCTCAGCTGACCGCCCGCAGCCAAACGCGCCTGGCCAATTTTCAATAAATCATAGTTGAGTCCAAGCGTAAACGCATTCACCGGGAACACAGCGCCAGCGCCGTATATTCTTTCATTGAGGTTAAGTTCTTCCACTGTTTTCTGAACCCATTCGTACCGCGTATACAAAACCAGTTTCTTTCTTCTCCAGGAACCTTCCGCTAAAACCGCATTCTCGCCATCATGCCCCGGTGTTTTATTCATCCCCCATAAAATTGTCGCGTTTAGCGTGCCATCCTGCTGCAAAGATTTACTGTAAATAGCAGATGCCGTTGTGCGGTGTACATTTTCATTTGGGCGCAATGCTTCCGGACTTTTAATAAACCCATGCGAAATTTGCAGCGCCCAGTTGGCAGACGGGTTATAAGACAATCTTCCGCTCCAGGAATCGAACTTCGCTTTATCAAAATTGAATCTCTTATCGTCTGGTTCCCTGCCTGTAAAAGAGGAACCTTCCAGTTTAAAATCACTATAACGGACACCAATAGTTGCCACCCCAAATGTAATATGGGTAGCATCGGCCCAATGATGCGATAAAGGCGCGTCCGGGTTATCCAATGCAGACGGCCGGTGCATAAAAGCGACCGGGCCCAATGCCGGCTCCCCGGGATAACCTGCGTACATAAACACATCTGTTTTTTCCGAGAAAGCCTGGGTGTATCCGACAGACAATTCAGAAAATAAATCATGCGGGTGCTGACGATCAACAATGGGATTGCCTTTATAGGCTTCACCGCTTTGAAACAATAGTGGATAGCCACTACCGCCTGTCACCGCATCCAGCGAAACCATGCTGCCAAATCGAAACAGGCCATTTTTGCCCACCTGGCGCTGCCCCATAAACATCAGCCAATCCGGTGCATCAAACTTTTGATTGCCCCTTGTTCCTTTGTCAAAAAGATCCTGTTTATTATAACGCAGAAACAAATTGCCGTGCAACATGTACATCCATTTTTTTGCATGAAACATATAGCCGTACATGGGTGATGCGTCCGGTAACCAGCCAGTGCCTGATCCATTCCTGTTCATGGGCAGGTTGCGTGAAAAAGAATGGCTCATACCGTTGCTACCCATTTCCATATCACTCATGTCCATTTGATCTTTCGCAGTTGTAGTATCATTCATATTCATGCCTGCCATCGCGGTATCATGCGTTGCGTGCTGGGCGAAAGAAGGTACCTGGCAAATGGTAAGTAAAAAGACAATTGTAAAAAGTTGTTTCATTTTGATGGGGGTAAACTTACAAATACTTGCATTTATAAACAGGCTAGTGACCTACCAATTAAGTTCTACAATTACAGTACGACCTGTTTTATTGATGTATACTTGCTCTTTATTAATTTTATCAAACACGCATTATGCACAAAAGTTTGTTGCGGCTACTTATTATCGTTTTACTGGCCGCAGCACCGCGCTTCCTGACGGCTCAACCCATTAAAATACTTATCAATCATATTGGCTACGAAAACAATCAATCC
>JBDUAY010000584.1:0-3212 GCA_040004415.1 Bacteroidota bacterium
TCACTGGCCATTACGGCACCGGTCAAATCGAAATTAAACTGCTTTGCTTTTTCAAGCGCATGCCGGAGCGCGTCAATACGACTTGTTTGTCCGCAGCCTTTGCCAATGAGTTGTTTATTTTTTACCAGTGCGATGGCATTGCTTTTAAGATGTTTGCAAATGAGGTTGGCAAAAACTAAATCAGCATTTTCTGCATTGGTGGCCGGCCTGGCGCCCGTTTCTTTCCATTCCGTGTAGTTGCCCTCATCTGTTTGCTGTATCAGTACGCCGTTGAGTAAAGATTTGTATTGTTGTTTGTTGTGCGGCGCTTTTATAAGCTGCAATAAAATGCGGTTCTTTTTTGATTTTAATACCGTTAGTGCATCTTCATCAAAAGCAGGCGCCACCAGCACTTCAAAGAAAATTTCATTGATAGCCTCCGCGGTAGCTTTGCTGATGGTACTGTTACAAACCAGGACGCCGCCGAATGCACTTTCATGGTCGCCGGCCAGTGCCGCATCCCAGGCTTCTTTTACCGTGGCCCTTGATGCTATGCCACAAACATTGGTGTGCTTAATAATTGCGAATACAATACCGTCAGTTGCTACGCCATTGCTCAATGGTTGAGGAAATTCGCTTATCAATTGAATAGCGGCATCAGCATCAACCAAATTATTATAAGAAAGTTCTTTTCCGTTTAATTGTGTAAATAATTCGGTTGTATCACCATAAAAACTACCCGCCTGGTGCGGATTTTCACCATACCGCATGGCTGTAGGGTTGGCAACAGACTCATGGAAATAAAAAGAATTTTCGGGGTTGAAATATTTAGTAATGGCAACATCATAATGTGCTACTATTTCAAATGCTTTGGACGCAAATGCTTTGCGTTGTTCCAATGTAGTTTCACCTTGTTGAGTTTGTAATAATTCTGCTAAAGGCGCGTAATCTTTTTTTGCGGCGATTACCACAACGTCTTTGAAATTTTTAGCAGCGCCACGTATCATGGACGGACCACCAATATCAATTTTTTCAATGATTGATTTTTCAGCCTCATCCGCGCCACCTTCAAAAGAAGCAGCAAGTGTAGCAGCTACTGTTTCCTCAAAAGGGTACAAGTCTACAATTACCAGGTCAAGTTCCGGAATTTTATATTCAAGCATTTCTTTTTTATGCTGTTCATCACTGCGTTTGCCCAATATTCCACCAAACACAACCGGATGCAAGGTTTTTACCCTTCCACCCAAAATAGCCGGGTAACCGGTCAGATTTTCTACCGGTATTACAGGTATATTTAATTTTTCAATAAAAGTTTGCGTGCCGCCGGTACTGTAAATGGTAATGCCCAGTTCATGCAGCTGCTGCACAACTGGTTCCAGGCCATCTTTATAAAAAACAGAAATTAATGCGGCTTGAATTTTCTTGTTCATGGTGTTTATAACCGTGTCACGGTTTAATTGTTGATGAAAAAGTACAACCTCAGGTCATAACCGTGGCACGGTTACTACCGGGCGGCAAAACTAATTCAATCCATGTTCATCACAAAAGCCCCGTTATCCACGGTGTAAAAGCACTGCAGGCCGAGCTTTGCGGCTTCCAGCTTCCACTTATTCACCTTCCACGGCGCATTGGATCCATCAAAAACAATTTGCCTGCAATTAAATGCTTCTGCCAGCTGCGACATTCGTACAGACGGGTTTTTAGAAATGATAATGAGATCGGCATTTATCTTTTCTGTTGCTGTGCCAAGGCCGGTATGCTGATCAATCAATACAATTGTCTTGTTGTTGAACATACAAACCGGACTTACAGATAGAAAGTTTTCAATTGACTCCGCATTGTTTATTCTGTACAGGGTTCGTGAAGGGTTCAGGTCGAAGTTTTGGAGTTGTTTGTTGGTAAGCAAATCGGTATCGCCTTTAAAAAAATAATCCCTTCCATTGATAAAATCAATTGCCTGGTAGCGCGGTATATTGTAAACAATTAACTGCTGCTGTTGATTGGCGCCGATAAAAGAATATGATCGAAGAGAAAGAAAACCAAGTAGACAAAAAAGGCCGATAAAAATAGCGGGCTTATTTTTTTTCATCAGCCAGTATGCAACGGCAATTACTACACCATACAATAATATCAATTGAAGTATATTAATCTGCATATTGTTCCATAATGAAAAAGGCAGGGCTTCCATATGTTCAATAAAGCTGTTCATTGCGTAAATGAGCCAGTGTAAAATAATGCCCGCAGCCTTTGCCAGTACTGGTACAAATGCAATAGCACACAAAACAATTTCGAGTAATACAATAAGGCTTGACAGGGGAACTGCCAGCAGGTTGGTCATTAAAAAATAAACAGGAAACTGGTGAAAATGAAACATGCTTACCGGTGTGGTAAGCACTTGCGCCGCCAGCGTAACAGCCATCAATTTCCAAATACCGTCTACCATTTTATTTTTGAAGTAAAGCAGGTTGTAGAGGGGCTTCATAAAAATGACAATGCTTAATACTGCCGTGTATGATAACTGGAAGCCCGCATCCCAAAGCCAAAAAGGATTTATGCAAAGCAATATAAACGCAGAAGCCGCGAGGGAATTATAAATGAACGTTTTTCTTTGCACATTTTCGCCGATAACAATGCAGGTAAACATTACAGCAGAGCGCAGAATGGACGGGCCGCCACCTGCCAATAACGAAAATAACCACAAGCCGGTGATTATTAAAACCGGCACCATCCATTTAGTTTGTTTTCTTTTTTTAAAAGGAATTAATAAAAGATTCAACAGCCAATAAATAAGGCCAAGGTGCATACCCGATATAGCAATGATATGAACTACACCGGTATTGGAATATGATTGTACCAGGGTTTTATCAAGGTCGTCTTTGTAACCCACCAGCAACGCTTCCGCCAGGCCGGCTTCTTTTTCACCCGGGATATATGTAGTAATAATATTCAACACTTTTTGCCTGGTGGTAAAAAGAAAACTTGTTAACCAGTTAGCATTTTTACCGGGCAGTATCATATATTCTCCCGGTTTAAGAAATACCTGCTGGTAAACGCCCTGGAATGCCGCATAACGTTCATAGTTAAACGAACCAGGATTGCCTGAATTTCTAATGGGTTGCAATGTCTTATTGAATATTATTTGTGCGCCATAAAGCAGTGGCTCTGGAAATGAATCTTTCTTAAAATAAATAATGATATTTCCCTTTACCGACAACACGGCGTTATTGTGTACA
>JBDUAY010000176.1:0-10828 GCA_040004415.1 Bacteroidota bacterium
TGCCATCTTTTTAATTACGTTTTCCATATTCTTTGAAGCGTTTTCTATCAACACAGCGTCGGCTGTATCATAGGCCTCCTGTAATTGCTCATAAATGTCTTTTGGAAATTTTGCGTCTACCGGTAACCACACAACGCTATTTCCTTCATCGCGGCCGGGTAGCTTAATGGCAAACTCTACCAGGTCTGATGAATCCTGTTTCGTTTTTACATTCGCGGCATATTGATCCGGGGCCAGCACCTGTTCAAGCAACATCGCCAATTGCACTTCTCCAATGCCTCCCCGCATCTTTACGTTACTAAGTATTTTTTTTAAACCACCTACATCTTGCGCCAGGGTTTGCATTTCGCCCAAACCTTTTTGTACGCTTTCCAATTGTTTTCCGACCATTTCGAAAGATTGTCCCAGCCGCTCATTCAACGTCTTCTGCAATTTTTCATCTACCGTTACCCGCATTTCTTCCAGCTTTTTTTCGTTGCTTTCAATCATGGCAGTTTGCTTTCGATCCAGCTGATCAAATTTTTCCTTTTGCAGGTTATTAAATGATTGAACGTTTCTATCGAATGTTTCACCAAAATTCCGGAAAGCTTTTTCCATGGTATCGCGCAGCAGCAGGCTATCATCTTTATCCTGTTGCGTTAAAGCTGCCAGCTTTGTTTCTGTATGACTGCTTATTTTTTCAAGTTGTTCAATGGTGCCTGCGGCGAGTTCCTTTTGCCCGCCTTTGAGTTCGTCAAACTTCATTTTTTGTTCCAGCATAAAATCTTTAAGGCTTATAGAAAGTGACTCACGATTATCCTTGTTGTTGTCTTCTATCGTTTTAATTACCTGATGAAGTGTCTGTTGATTTTGTTGCGTTATTAATGAAAGCGTTTGTGTTAATTCTTCCTTGAGATCTTTTAAGGTATCATTCAGTTCCGCCCGGTTTTCTTTTGCAACAGACGAACTTTCCGTTCTGTTTAATAAAAAATCTTGTTTGAGGCCAGATTGCAGGCTATCAATCTTTGCAATAACCAATCCGCTGTCATTTGCCGCTTTTGGCCGGAACAATATCAGCAATAGAATAACAATAATCAACAATACAATTACAACAATTAATCCCGTTTGCATAAAAGAGTTTTGGAAAATAGGTATAGTCTTTAAAGTTAAAACTTAAGCGTTGCATTCTAATATTATACAGTCCTAATAATTCTAAAAACATTATATTGTTTTCTTAAACATACATGTAACCAATGACCAGCGTTCGCAAAGCAACCAAAGAAGATATAAACCAGCTAACAAATCTGTTTGATTTATACCGGACCTGGTACCATCAGCCATCTGATATTGCCGCTGCCAAAAAGTTTTTGCTGCAGCGAATAGAAAAAGAAGAGTCCGTTATTTTCATAGCTGTTCTGGACCAGGCTTTCGTTGGTTTTACACAGCTCTATCCAATCTTTTCCTCTGTAAGTTTGCAAAAAGCATGGTTACTAAATGATCTGTATGTTCACGCTTCCGCACGCAAACAAGGTGTAGCGGCTCAATTGCTGGAAGCCGCGCGGCGCCATGGATTGGAGACCAATGCTAAATGGCTTTTACTGCAAACCGGCAATGATAATTTTACTGCTCAATCGGTATATCAAAAGAATGGCTGGAAAAAAGTATCGGACTATTTTTACGAAATGCCCTTAACCACCCAATAATTTTCCAATATTTTTTGCCAATGGTATAAACAATAGCAGTAATAATAAATCAAGTAATGTCAGCCACGACGGTAAAAATGAAGGGCGCGGCGATGAAAGTAAAAAAGCTCTTACCGTTTCATTTGCACCAATATGCTGAAATAATAAGGTAACAATAAAAGGTAATATCAAAAAAGATAACAGGGTTACCCATTGACTTTTGTCCTTCAGGAATTTGAATGACCTGTACAGGGGCGGTAGTAGCAATAATGTAATCAGCGCCAATCCTGCTATTAGCCCGGCGCCTTTAAAAGGCTCTGCTGGTGACATAAATTTTTTAAATGCCGTTATCTCATCACTCCCCCTGAATATAAAAGCCTGCAATCTTTGCAACGGCAATGTTGCCATAATAAAAGTAAAGCCAATACTTTTTTGTGTGTGCGTTGTTTTTTTAGCAAGCAGTCCGTAACCGAGCCACATAAAAAAGAAATTAATAAACGGCCCGGCCAGCGCAACACGTGCAACGGTGTATGCATCGCCGCTTTCGCACATTTGCCAGTAAAGAAAATAGCGGGCACCTCCGCAACCATGCAAGAATTTACCGGCCACCATATGTGCAATCTCGTGCGCTTCCTGGATAACGACGCAGAATAATAAAAAAGCAGTTATATAGCTGACGGTAATTCTCATTTTTTTTAAGATCATGCTAATAAAAGCTATTTAAAACCAGCCGCGCCGCCTGAACATACCCAACATCCAGATTGGAATTATCAGCATCAGTGTAACAGCTATAAAAAATCCATATTTATTGTGTAGGTATGGTATGCGTTCGAAATTCATACCGAAGATGCCCCCAATAACAGTTGCCGGTGCCATTAAACATGTTACCACGGCCATCACTTTCATTACTTCATTCATTCGCAGGTTCACATTATTAATATAGAGATCCTGCAGACTCATCATCATATCGC
The DNA here is from genome assembly GCA_040004415.1 of Bacteroidota bacterium. Classification (GTDB taxonomy): domain Bacteria; phylum Bacteroidota; class Bacteroidia; order Chitinophagales; family Chitinophagaceae; genus JACMLD01. Next base: position 2,633 of record JBDUAY010000176.1, read on the forward strand.
GGTAGTTCTCTGTTAAATCAAAAGCCTGCACAATATGGTCATACACATCTTTAAAATACTTGGTGGTCCTGTCGTCCAGCAGCTCGCTTTCACTTCTTATAAAACCATTTACCAGTTCCCGTACCGGGGCAATATTTCTTTTTAATACAATTAGTTCCTTACGTAATTGGTTGATTCTTGCCAACGATTGCGTATTACTGCTTTTCGCAACTTCTTCTTCTACCAATTCAACCTGGTCGCCCAATTTTTCCATTACCAGGTAATAATTATCTACGATCATATCCAGCATTGCATATAATAAATAATCTGAGCCGCGTTGACGTACCTGGCTTTTTGCAGTTTTTAATTTTGCACGCAATGGATCAAACACATCTCTCTTTGCATCTTCCTGGAAACTTAATACAAAATGTTTGCCGAGTACAATACTTATCTGTTCCGTTTCTACCGTTCTGCTGGTTTCATTATAATACAGCATATTCAACAGGCAAAATAACAAGCCTTCTACTTCATCCATTTTAGGCCGCTGATTGATACTGAGGATATCTTCTGCCACCAGCGGATGCACACCAAAATGAGTGCAGATGGCTTCAATCTCCGTTTTACGTAACCCATCAACATTGATCCATGAATTGCTGCCGGAATTATTGTACACATAACATTGCTCCACATTTAAAAGCGAACGCTCCTCTATTATATCCGCAGTATAATCATAGACTGTAATGGTTACTGTTTCGGGTTCTATCCTGGCGGGTGCCGCCGTTGGATTGATGAATAATATTTCTTTGGTGCGTTGCGTACCAAACAATGCGGGCACGTTCAGATAGCGTAGATATTTATTCTGCTGCATGCGTTAAAGATAAAAAGATTTTATGCTGATGCTGGATAAAAATCGATCTGCGTAAAACCTTTTATTGCACTTTCCTCATCATCTTCACGAAGAACCAGCCCGGTACCGCAATAATTAATAATCATGATGGCCCAACGCCATATTTTATTTTGAACTAATGACCCAGGGCGCAGGATTTTTTCGCTTTGTCTTGATTCTTCCGCGCCGAATGATAATATAGTAATGGCCGCAGGATTTTTTCAGCGAACCGTTCGGTAACATAACCAGTTTTCGATGCTTTATCATTTCCATACACCAAATAATAAGTGGCGGATAACCTGGCGAAGCAAGTTGTAACAATTATACGCTGCATAAGTAGCAAAATACATAATTGCCATGGCGCCACTTACCAGGAACGCGCTGGCGTCTTCGCATTTTGCTTTTAGTTGTATTCCTGCTAACAATAAGCCATGCCTCATTAAGTAACCAGGGACAATTGTTGTTAGCGGACTAATCAACTCCATTTTCTATTGAGTATTTTACACCGATGGCAATACAAATTACCGTTATCCAGATACTTGTTTTATTGATGCGGTTTCACCAATAAATTTTTCAAGACTGCTTTTGGCTGCAGCGTATTTTTTGGCTGGTCCAGGATTAAATACCGGTTGTTCAATTGGAAGCCTTTGTAATAGCTGTTCGGGTACAGGAATTTTTCCTCCCGGCATTACTTTAAAACCATTTTCAGGAAAAGGGTTTCCACTTCCTCTTTCCTGATCTTGTAATGGAACTTGTTTAACAACATTTTATTTTGTCCGGGGTTGAATTATCTGCAAAAACTTTTTTTTATACGTTTCGGAAACAGGAATAATGGTATCCTGTATTTTGATACCGGCTCTTTCAACAGCATCAATTTTAGCAATTGCTACCATGTACGATTTATGAACCCTGCAAATGATGGCCGGAGGAATTTCCTTTTCAAATGTTGCAAAGGTTTGAAGCGTCATTATTTTTTTTGTACCCGTATGGATTTTCCGGTAATCGCGCATGCCTTCAATGTACAGTATATCGTGCAGCATCAACTTTTCCAACTGGTATGCTGTTTTAACAAAAACGAATTCCCTATCCAGCGCTGGCTCATCCCTTGTCAAATTTTTTTTGGCTTTGGCAACTGCTTCAATAAAACGTTCAAAAGAATAAGGCTTCATCAGGTAATCCGTTACATTCAGTTCAAATCCTTTTAGCGCATAGTCATCATAGGCAGTTATAATAATTACTTCGCTTTTTATTTTAGCGGATTCCAACAATTGAATACCAGAAATATCACCAATATTGATATCCAGGAAAATAAGATCAATGGTATTTGATTGTAAAAAAAACAGTGCATCCATACCACTGTCGAAAGTTTGCAGCAGGTTAAGGAAATCAAGTTTCAGCACGTATGTTTTAATACGCTCCAGGGCCAATGGCTCATCCTCCACTATAATGCAATTAATCTTCATGATCCTTAATAATCAATTTTACGCTGTAAATATTATTCGCGTTAGCAATAGTTAATGAATGCCTGCCCGGATATAATAATCCAAGCCGCTTTTGAATTAATTCATTTCCCAAACCGTTGTACTCATTTTGTATTGAAGATGTGTTGCTATACTTGTTCTCGCAAGTAAAGTAAATAGTATCCTTTTCAACTGTAATTTTGATGTTAATGGCATTTTCCAGTTTTTTATTGTCTGTATGTTTGATCGCATTTTCAATAAAGGGAATAAATAGCATAGACGCAATTACGCGGTCATTTGCGTTGCCGTCAACCGAATAATTTATATAATTCAAATTTGCCGTGCGTATTTTTTGTAGATCGATATATTTTTCAATGTAAGACAACTCTTTTGCAAGTGCTATCTTTTCCGTCTTTATTTCGTACAGCATAAAACGAAGCATCTCTGATAATTTGTTGAGGTAAGCAGAAGCCTTTATACTGTCTTTCTCTATCAGCACATCTATATTATGAATGGTATTAAAGAGAAAATGCGGATTGATTTGAGATTTCACCAGCGCCAGTTCCATCTCATAATTTTTCCTGTTTAATATTTCTTTCAATTTTATATCGGCGTACCAGTTAATAAAACCACGCATTACCAGGCCAATTATACCACTAAGCAGCGCATTCACAGATATAATAATAACCATCGCTAAAACTTCAGTGTAACCGCCCTGATCAATAGGCACTTTATGGCCGGGCTCCATATGTTTCCACAACAGGTTAAGTAATAGCCAACCAATGCATCCGCAAGCTATGGCTATAACTATCGCTGCCAGTACCAGCATTATAATTTTCTTCCGTTTTAAAAACTTTGTAAACAAAATAATGTAGAAAGAATAAAATCCAAGCATTGCAGGCAGCATGGCAAATGCAGATAAAAAAATAAACAGGCTAAATCCCCGAAAAATAAATTGATTGTGCAATAAAACTGACAGGACAAACAGTAAAAATAAATAGCAAATCCAGTAACCCAGGTGTAAAAGAATAACGGCTGCTTTTTTCATATGCAATATATGTATTAGCCTTTTTCTTTTTTGTTGATATAAAAAATATAACTCAACATGCTAAATACAATAAAATACCCGATTGACCATAAATGAATGTTAGCAGACGGGTTAACCGCGCCTTTATTTTTCATAAAGTTAAGGTTAAGCGCAGAATAGCTGTAAGGAAGTATGTAACCATATTTCCACGAAAGCCCAATCATAGAGGCAGTGTACATCGCTAGTCCGGTACCAACAGGAACCAAAAAATTTTTGAATTGAAGGCTGATAAAATATTGTATCGCAATAATGGGTAGGCTGTCAAGAAAAAACATGCTGTTTGCTTTCAGCAGCGACACAAAAGGAAAGGCTTCCAATGGATATGGAACATTACGGAAAAAAACAGCGGGAATAATACCCGTTAGATAAATGCCTATATTGAAGAGGATAAAAAATTGCAGCATCATGACCAAAATGACTGTGAGTTTGGCGAAAAAAATAATTGTAAGCCGTTGGGGAGTAGTATGCAACTGTTTCCATGTATTATTTTTAAATTCAAGCTGGGTGATTAAACTGCTGGCCAGTATAACGCCCATAGGCAATAAGAAAAGTGCCATAAATTGCCAGCAACGGTTGTAAATTGCCTCCCACAAATGATTGGACGTATTTTGTTCACGCAAGAGGCTGGAATCAATAAATCTATTGACCAGTATAATTGCCGGAATGAAAAATCCTCCAATAATCGTCAGCCATGCTGCCGCACTGCGTTTTTTCTTCAACCATTCACTTTGAAAACTATGTATAAAAGAAAGTTCCATGGTTTAGTTATTAATTAAATTCATAAAAATAGATTCAAGATCATTTTTAATAGTATTGATTTCATATACATCTATATCATGCTGCACCAGTTGGCGGTTGATATCTGCAAGTGTCAGTTTCGATATTACCGGCAACATTATTTTTCCGTTTTCAATGTGCGCGTGTATATCATTCGCAATTATAATCTGTATTGTTTTTGGGGGATCATTTGTTTCCAGCATAATAGAAGAAGCCTGTTGTTGCTTATCGATCAATTCCGGTAATGTGCCCTGGAACATCATGATTCCGTTATTGATAATGCCTGCATGCGTAGCAAGCTTTTCAATTTCAGGCAATAAATGGCTTGAAATAATAATCGTAACACCCTTTTCGTGGTTTAATTTTTTCAGGAGTTCGCGCATTTCAATAATTCCGTTGGGATCAAGACCATTGGTTGGTTCATCCAATATTAACAGAGAAGGATTATTGAGTAATGCCACTGCAATACTTAAACGCTGTTTCATACCCAGTGAGAATTGCCCGGCTTTTTTATTGCCTGTGTCAGACAAGCCAACATCTTTTAAAACTGAATTGATTCTTTCCTTCGGGCATTGATAAATTTTTTGCAAAACGCGTAAGTTTTCCGTAGCGGTAAGATGCCCATATACAGAGGGGCTTTCAATTAAAGAACCTAACTTTTTCAAGATGTCTTGCCTGTTTTGCCCAAAGCTTTTTCCGAAAACAGTTATGCTGCCTTGCTGTTTTTTAAGCAGGCCCAATATTAATTTTAATGTAGTTGTTTTGCCTGCACCGTTTGGTCCAAGAAACCCGTAGATACTGCCTTCTAAAACCTGCAGGTTAATATTGTTAAGAACAGTCTGTTTTGAGAAAGTATGAATCAATCCGTGTGTCTCTACACAATAAGACATTGCTTTATTTTTAATTCAGGTCATATTCAGACCAATGAATTAAAAATAATTAATTGCACTTCATTTCGAATTGATTCTATGCAAGATGGAATGATTCGTCTGCAAAACGGGGTTTTGTTCTGCAACTGTCTGAATTTCATTTAGCGGATGAGGGATTGCTGGGCTTCTTTAAATGCAGATGGCACGGAACCTGGAATCAACGCGCAAAGAGAGTGTTTATAATTTTTCATACAACTTCCGTAACTTCCCGCGCGTCATTATTTTTTCCCAGTCTTTTCCCAATGCATTTTCCCAGAGTGGTTTCATTACCATGGATACATCAATCATTTTATCAAACTGGTCATCTGTTAAATCTTTGCAGATGCCCTTGGGAATATCAATATTGTTTTTCTGCACCATGTATTTAAATTCTTTCACGCCTTCAGGATAATATTCTTCGAGGTGATTCATTACAATACAATTGCCAATGCCATGTTTGGTACCCAGTAAATAACTCAATCCATAACTCACCGCATGCGCAACACCTACCTGCGAGTAGGCAATGCTCATACCGCCTGCGTAAGATGCCATCATCAGCATATCATCACATTCATCATCCCACCCATTCTTTTCTACAAAAACTTTTTGGCAAAGTTGCAGGGCTTTCTCTCCATAACTTTTACTAAACTCGTTCAGGTAAGTACCCTGCAAACTTTCAATGCAATGTATATAGCAATCCATACCCGTATAAAAACGTTGATTAACAGGTCCGTTGGCTGTTAATTCAGGATCCAATACAATCTGATCAAATGGTGTAAAATCGGAATTCATTCCCAATTTTTTTGTAGGGCCGGTTAGCACCGTTGTACGCGATACTTCTGCACCTGTACCGCTAAGCGTTGGTATACCTGCTTTATAAACGCCCGGGTTTTTTACCAAATCCCATCCCTGGTAATCTGCAGCTGAACCCGGATTATTCATCATCAGCGAAACTGCTTTTGCCAGATCCATTGCAGCGCCGCCGCCAATACCAATTACACCGCTAATGCTGCCAAATTCTTCTTTTAGCTGACCCGCTAATTTATCTACCTGCGTAGTTTTGGGTTCATAGGTAACATCAATATAAATAATTTTATCATTACCGCGCAAAGGGACACGGCCAGCAAGTGGCTTACCGTCAAAAAAATGATCCAATAAAAAGATCATGGGCTTGCCTGCTTTACGTTGCGGTTGCAATATTTCATCTAACTGGTTAAAGCTTCCGCGTCCGTACACAACATAGCTGACCATTTTAAAATTGCGAAATGCCATATGCTTTTATTTTCAGCAGCGAATTTACAGTAATAAAAAATAAATGGAAGCAAGCTTTCGTTAATAAAAATTATAGGCCTTTCTCAAAAATGTTGTTCTGCTGAATAACGTGCGTCTATGTTTGCAGGAATATTTGCGAAGGCTGCATTAATATTATTATCCTGATCAACAGCAAAGCCGGAGTTGCTGTATTTTCAAATTGATTGTTGTGTTTATATTTCTTTTGTAACAATTTCACAAAGCCGTTTATTCAGGAATTAGCTTTGCCTCCAGCGCTTCCAGTGAAACACCTTTTGTTTCTGGCATTTTGGTTAACACCCATATCAGTTGAAGCACCATCATACCTGCAAGAAAAGCAAAAATAATCCACGGGTCATCCTTCAGAATACCATTCTTTTCATCCAAAAAAACAGGCGTTATTAATGTAATGATGCCGGCAAATATCCAATGCACGCTGGCGCCAAATGATTGTCCCAAAGACCGTATTTTATTGGGGAATATTTCTGATAGAAAAACCCAGATAACGGCGCCCTGCCCAACAGCATGTGAAGCAATAAAGAGCAGGAGAAATACCATTAAAAAGGTTGGTCCGGTATGTGTTTTAAAAGCATATGCTACCATAGAAAGGCTGATAATATATCCCAGGGATCCAATAATCATTAGTGTTTTTCTTCCGAGCCTGTCTATGAGATACAACCCAACAAAAGTGAAAATTAAATTGGTGCCGCCAATAGCAATAGAATTTAATAATGACTCTTTTGCGCCCAATCCTATTCTTGTTAATATTTCAGGGGCATAATAAAGAATAAAATTGATGCCCGACATTTGGTTGAAAAATGCAATAAAAAATGCCAGCCATATAATTCTTGAATGCCGGGCGGTAAAGAAGTCTGATGTATTACCCGCAGACGCTTCATGTTGGTTACTTGCTATGATGGAAGCAATTTCTGTATCCGGGTTTTCAACACCTGTTTGCAAGATCACCTCTTTTGCTTTTGCGATATCATTCTTTTTTGTGATCAACCAACGCGGACTTTCCGGTACGCCAGTTACCATCGCCGTATATATTAATGAAGGAATGGCTAATACGCCCAGCATCCAGCGCCAGTCGTTAACACCACCTACACCCTGTAAAAAATAGTTTGATAAATACGCTACCAAAATTCCAAATACAATATTGAATTGATACAAAGCCGTGAGCCGCCCTCTTGTTGAAGGTGTGGAAATTTCAGAAATGTACGTGGGTGCAACTACTGAAGAAACCCCAATACCTAATCCACCTATAAAACGAAAAAAAGAAAAAGTATACGGATCAGGCGCAAAGGCCGAACCAAGAGCAGAAATGACAAACAAAATACCTACCCAGAACAACACTTTTTTTCGTCCGTATTTTTGAGAAGGAATGCCGCCTAACAGGGCACCGACGACTGTTCCCCATAAAGCCATCGACATAATAAATATGCCGTGAAACAATTTTGATGTGTGCCATAAATCTTTAATGGGCTGATTGGCGCCGGAGATAACAACCGTATCAAAGCCGAATATAAAACCGGCCAGCGCAGCAACGATGGACCAGCGGAAAAGCTTGTTCTGATTCATAAGCAATCGTTATATTGAATGAACAGGTAAGATAAGAAAACGAATGCAGAAAATGCGGCTGACTTCATCTCTGCAGGGCAAGGCCTTGTCTTTGATGCGGCTGATTATCACCGTTGTTGGGTCTTATGAGCAACACCCTTTTTGATGGTAAAAAAAGAAAGAGCCGTTGTTAGACAGCTCTTTGTTTATTGCTCAGAAAAAGAATTTGATTGGAACAGATGTGGGAAT
>JBDUAY010000177.1:0-10802 GCA_040004415.1 Bacteroidota bacterium
TTTCCAACGCGGCTATCTGCACGCGGGCATTGGCCGCAAGCGCACTATCATTCATCTGCAGAAAGGCGTTCCTGGCCTTGGTGTAGTATTCAATGGCTGTTTTTGAATCCAGTTTGCCTGCATATATCTGCCCCATCCTGTAATAACCCCTGGCCATTTCGGGTATTACTTTAAGTTCTTCGTTTATCTGCAACGCCTGGCGTGCGTAGAACAATGCTGTGTCATATGCATTCATGTACGTATATGCCTGCGCCATTGCCATCAAGCCTGTTCCGAGCCCTCTTTTGTCATTCAGCTCTTTTTTAAGGGCCAGCCCTTTTTGTATGTAGTCTATCGCTTCTGTAAACCGGTTAAAATTGAGCAGGTCGTTCCCTGCCGCCTGTAAACAGAACGATTGACCTTTTTTATTGCCAAGTGCTTCAAATAAACGCAATGCCTGCAGGTGGTAGTTCAGCGCATCTTTAAAAAGGCCCATGGCCAGGTAGGCATTGCCCAGGTTCAGGGTGAGGCCGGCCGTCTGTACTTTGTCGTTCAGTAAGCTGTACACCTTTAACGCCTGCCTGATATAGGGTATTGACTTTTTAAACTCTCCTGTTTTTTTATAAAACTCTCCCGCTGCAAAATTGTAATTGGCCTCTATGTTGGGAGTGGGATGATCGGCAGCCAATATTTGCATCAGGTCAAGATAGTACCGCGCACTGTCTGGTTGTCCACCATCCGTATACAGGTTAACCAGTTGTGCATAGGCACCACTTAATGAGGAATATACCGGTATGGAACGGGCCAGTGCAACGGAGTGGTACAGCATCTGTTTGGCTTTCATCAAATCCGTACGTGAATATTCAATCGCCAGGGTATTCATGCTCACAATTTGTACAGAATCCCTTTTATCCATCGCGATTATTTTCTGCAGGCTGTCAATACCCGGTTTCTGCGCGCCGGCCAAATGCGGGTATACAAACAGTAATAAAAATATAAACCTGTATAAGCGCATACAACCCGTTTAGTAATAGATGGAACCATAATTTACAAAAACAAATCCAGATATTTATCAAAGAGATCCGGTGTTAATTGCCAAGTCATATCTGACAGGATCTTTTTTACCACAAAGGATAGCAGGGGGCTGTTGTCCATCTTTCAATCCATGCCTATCCTGTTTGTCGTTTTTTACCACGTAAAAAGTATTTCACAGAGGTACCGAAAACCTTCTTTGCCGCTGCGAAAACCTTCTCAATTATAGCTGTAGATTATAACCGTGTGCCGATTATCTGCATCAGCTCTTCTATCCTGATGTTTTCCATACATTTAAAATGGCCTTTGGGACATTTATGATATCCGATTTTTGAGCAGGGTCTGCAGGAGAGATTATTTACTTCGAGTATATCGTATGGAAGATTTTGCTGGCGCGATAAAAAGTTAGCGCCGTAATAAGGATACATACCAAAGGCGGGCACGGTATTGCCCCATAAAGAAATAATTGGCTTATTAAAAGCTGCCGCAATGTGCATCAGGCCGGTATCATTGGTAATAATAAATTTGGATCGCCGCAGCAAATCAGCAGATTCATTCAGGTTAAATTTTCCACAGGCATTATAAATTTTAAAAGGATCAATGGCCGAAAGTTGTTTGCCTGTTTCTGCATCTTCTTTTCCACCCAAAACGATTACAGGGTGACCAACGCTTTTGCAAAATGCTTCTAATTTATGCAACGGATATTTTTTTGTATTGTGCGCCGCGCCAATTACCAGACCAATATAACCTGCCTGGTGCGATGTTGGAATATCCATTTCTTTCACCGCATCTGCCTGGGGAACAAAATAATCCAATCCCGCTCCATCATTTTTAATGCCAAACGATGCTACTGTTTCCATATAACGATCTACGATATGTACAGCCGGCATTTTATTAATTTTAAATGTCGTCAGCAGCCATTTTTTTACATTCAATTTATCGAAAGAAAATGCCTGTTTTTGTAATGCACGTTTTACTTTGGCTGTACGCAGGTTGTTATGCAGATCAATTATATAATCAAAGTCTTCTTTTTTTAAATCGCCGGTAATTGAATCAAGGTTCTCCTCCAGGTAATGCATTTTATCAATGTACGGATTGCCTTCAAAGATTTTTTCGAATGATTTTTTTGTGAGGAAATGTATCTCAGCAGTTACCAGCTGTTTTTTTAGACAGCGCACCACCGGTGTAGTCAGTACAATATCACCAATAGAAGAAAACCGGATGATGAGGAATTTCATTACACGAATTAAAGCTAATTGTTATTAATTACACTAATAACACTGATTGTTACCTCTTGGTGTTATTCAGCGTTGAAAAACTGAAGTCAGATAAAAGTAAAGAATGCTGTATTCCTGGATAGCTATTGGCTATAAACTTTTTCTATTCCTCTGTATAATTTAAATCCTTGCCATAGGTTTCTTCTGTAAACAGTAATGATAAAACGCCAATTGCCATTACAACAATACCGGTTATCCATCCGCTTTTCACGTAGCCCTGCGACGCTTGCATAGAAACAAACAAAGTTGAGACCAGCGTTAATGATCCTCTTACCATATTTGGTACAGTTGTGGCAACCGTTGCTCTTATATTGGTTCCAAATTGTTCGGCAGCCATCGTTACAAACATTGCCCAAAGCCCGGTACCAAAACCTAGCAATGCACATGCTGCATAGAAATTGGTTATCGTTGTACCCTGCAAACTGAAGAACCACCAGATACCAATGATTGTTAAACAATAAAATAAATACACTGCTTTCTTCCTGCTCTTTAACCATTGACTCACAAACCCTATAACAATGCCACCAATAGAAATACCTGTATAAGAAACCATTACTGCTTTGCCGGGATCTATAGCACCCTGTATATCCATTTTGGCTGCAAATTCTTTTGAAAAAGAAATAAGGATGCCTATAACATACCAGGTTGGCAAACCAAGAAATATAGCTGTTAAATATTTCTTTAACCGTTTTCCATTGGTAAACAACATAAAAAAATCGCCTCTCCTGGTATCGCTTTGCTGAACACTTTTAAACATGCCCGATTCTAAAACACCCACCCGCAGAAACAATAAAAGAAATCCTAAACCACCGCCTATAAAATAGCAAATGCGCCATTCAAAATTTTTGTTGATAAGAAAAGCAAATACCGCTCCCATTAAACCAACCCCCGCAACAAACGAAGTACCAATACCCCTTTTTTCTTTTGATAACAATTCACTGACCAATGTAATGCCGGCTCCCAGTTCCCCTGCTAATCCAAATCCTGTAATGAATCGAACAGTAGCATACTGGTTTACGGTATGAACAAATCCATTGGCAATATTACCCACCGAATAAAGAATGATGGAAGCGTATAAAACATTTAATCTTCCTTTTTTATCGCCGAGTACACCCCAAAAAATTCCACCCACCAGTAAACCCATCATTTGTATGTTGATAATTTTCAGACCATCCGTAGCAATCGCAGCATCGTTCAATCCTAAAGATCGCAATGAAGGAACGCGGATAATACTGAACAATAGTAAATCATAGATGTCTACAAAATAACCGAGTGCCGCAACAATAACAGCAAGACCAAAAATTGATTGCGTTTTCTTTTCCATGCAGGCTTATACATTTTGAGAAGGAGACAAATCATCACTATCTGCGCGTTTACCAAAAAATAATTTATAGATAACCGGTAGCGTAGTTATTAAAACAATTACAATTACAATTACTTCGAGGTGTTTGGTTAAATCAAAATTAAATTTCCGCAGAAAAAATTTCTGCAGGTAATGACCGGCAAACAGCATACTAAAAACCCATGCTGCACAACCAACAATATTGTATAGCATAAATTTCTTTTTTTCCATTTGAACGATGCCCGCAACAATTGGCGCGAATGTTCTGATGATGGGTAGAAATCTTGCGAATACGATTGCCTGGCCACCGTGTTTATCATAAAAATCTTTGGCGCGTAATAAATGTTTGTGCTTAAAGAAAAATGTATCTTTTCTTGTAAATAAAAAAGGACCGCTTTTTCTGCCGAACCAGTAACCAGCCATATTTCCCAATATACCACAGGCGGAAACCAATATCCATAAAATAACCAGGTTAATAAAATCGCTTCCGGTACTGCCGGTAGGAAGCGTGGCAATTAATTCGGTACTGTAAATACCTGCTACAAATAATAGGCTATCGCCCGGTAAAAAGAAACCAACCATTAACCCGGTTTCTGCAAACACAATAAAAAGCAGCAGCCACAGACCCCCGTTTTTAATATAGAAAAGCGGGTTGAGCATATCCTTCCAGCCAAATTTTTTATCCACTACAAATTCAACCTGATTGCTGTCTGCTAAAAAAGAATGGTTAACGATAAAACCCTCTTTACGAATGCTGATAGAATCTGCCAACTCTACCGGTAATGTAAATGCACCGGAAGAATCTGTAATCGTGGTTGCTCCGGATGGAAAAGCTTTCACTTCCGCGCCCGCAATTAAGTTTTCGTATTGATCAATAACCTGCGCATGTAAAGATGATTGCGCAACACTGCTGTTTGATATACAACCAATCAGCATCAGCATTGCAACACGTAACCAATAATTTTTCACCTGCATCATCTTTTTTTATGTTTAAAAAAATTCATTTAATTTTCTGAACTTGGCAAAAAAAAATCACTACCCCTATTCAAATTTTTCAGCCCTGCCAGGTACACAGCGTTGCTCCTTCCTGTTTTATGTTGATCACATTGGGCACAAGGCCAACACTCCAGGCGTTATATGATTTCCACATTGCCCTCTGTTAATTCGCCTTCCCATTTGCTCACTACACTGGTAGCAAGCGCATTTCCCAGTACATTGGTGCCGGTCCGAAACATGTCGCAAAAATGATCGATGGGCAATATTAATGCAATTCCTTCCGGTGGTATTTTAAACATCGCGCAAATCGCCGTTACCACTACCAGTGATGCACGTGGCACACCTGCTATCCCTTTACTGGTCAGCATTAATACAATCAGCATGGTTAATTGTGTACCCAAATCCATATGTATGCCATATGCCTGTGCAATGGCCAGGCTGGCAAACGTCATGTACATCATACTACCATCCAGGTTAAATGAATAACCCAGCGGCAAAATAAACGATACAATTTTATCTTTGCAACCAAAGCGTTCCAATTCTTCTGTTAGTTTTGGAAATACTGCTTCACTGCTGGTAGTGCTGAATGCAACCAGCAGTGGCTGGGAAATACGTTTAAGTAATTGCGGTATGCGGTTGCCTAGTACCAGGTATCCTACCGATAGTAAAACGGCCCACAAACAAGCTATCCCCAAAATAAAATATGCGAGGTAAAGTCCATAGAATTTAAAAACTTCCAGTCCTTTGGTTGCGATCACTGCGGCAATGGCACCAAATACGCCCAATGGCGCAAAATTCATTACATAACCTACCATTTTTAAAATGATGTGTGCGCCTGCATCCAATGCTTTCACAATGGGTTTTCCGTAATCTCCCACAGCAGTAGTAGCAACGCCAAAGAAAATACTGAAGACAACAATCTGCAGTATCTCATTTTTAGACATCGCTTCAAAAATACTTTTTGGAAAAACATGTTCCACAAATGTTGATAGTGAAAACTCCTGCGTTTTACCAATCAGATCCTGCGCGCCGGCTTTGTCAGCGTTGCTTAAATCAATTGCAGTGCCGGGGTGCGATAAATTTACAATCAGCATACCCAGCAACAGGCTTGCCAGTGAAGCAGACACAAACCATAACAAGGCCTTCCCCCCTACCCTGCCAACTGCTTTTAAATCGCCCAGTTTGGCAATACCTACCACGAGTGTACAAAACACCAGCGGCGCAATGATCATTTGAACGAGAAAAAGGAAAATTTTGGTGAGAAGGCGAATATTATCAGAAAATTTTTTGATTGTTTCCGGGGATGATTGTGTATGAACAACATAGCCTGTCGCAATACCCAGCACCATTGCAACCAGGATATAAAGCGTTAGCCGGTTTTGTTTTGTTCCTGGTTTTGGTGGTGTTGCAGAAAGTTCCATCACCGAAAATTCAAAAAAAAACTGATACCACAAAACTTAAATCCCCAAATGAGCATTTACAGGCCAAAGAAAGGATAGCCGTATTAAATAATTGTTTATTTTACGACTTTAATATTCGCTTCATTGTAAACCAATACCAACTAACATGAGTTTATTCAGAAAGAAATCATTGGATGCATTAATGACGCAGGCGGCGGATTCTGACCAGGGCCTGAAACGCACCCTCGGAGCCGGCAACCTGATTGCATTGGGCATCGGCGCTATTATTGGGGCGGGTTTATTTGTCCGCACTGCAGCGGCTGCAGGAGAACACGCCGGACCAGCAGTTACTGTATCTTTTATTGTAGCCGCTATTGGTTGTGCCTTTGCCGGTCTTTGTTATGCTGAGTTTGCGTCTATGATTCCTATTGCAGGAAGCGCTTATACGTATGCGTATGCTACTATGGGAGAGTTAATAGCGTGGATAATTGGCTGGGCATTAATTCTTGAATATGCGCTTGGTGCTGCCACCGTTTCTATTGCCTGGAGCGAATTTTTAAACAAGTTGACGGGGGGCAGTATTCCGTATGAATGGTCGCACTCTCCTTTTGAAAAAGCGCTCGATGTAAACAATGTAATGCACTCGGGTATTATTAATGCACCGGCGCTGGTGATATTATTATTATTGTCTTTGCTGCTGATAAAAGGTACGCAGGAATCTGCGACGGTTAATTCAATTATTGTTTTTATTAAAGTAGCCATCGTATTGGTTTTCATCGCTATCGGATGGCAGTTTATTAACCCGGCCAACCATCATCCATACCTGATTCCGGCTGATGCGCCACCCGCGATATTGCCAGATGGTACACAATACACCTATACCAATTTCTTCCGGCACGGATGGGGCGGTGTGTTAACGGGCGCAGCGGTCGTATTCTTTGCTTTTATTGGGTTCGATGCGGTATCAACAGCTGCGCAGGAGGCAAAAAATCCTAAAAAAGATATGCCGATTGGCATCCTGGGCTCACTGGCCGTTTGTACAATTTTATACATACTTTTTTCATATGTGCTAACAGGTGTAGCACCGTATACTGATTTTGTAAAATCTGGTAAAGAAGCTTCGGTTGCATATGCCATTGAAACGTACATGCATGGTTACGGATGGCTGGCTAAACTCGTCACCATTGCTATCCTGGCCGGTTTCTCATCTGTAATATTGGTCATGCTGATGGGACAGAGCCGTGTTTTCTATACGATGTCTACCGATGGTTTATTACCAAAGGTTTTTTCTGATTTACATCCTAAATTTCGTACGCCATACAAGTCAAATATGATCCTCTTTGTTTTTGTTGGATTGTTTGCAGCATTTATACCGGGTAGTGTTGCCGGGGATTTAACCAGCATCGGAACTTTATTTGCATTTGTGCTGGTAAGTGCCGGCGTATGGATTATGCGGGTGAATGACCCAGGCAGGATTCGTCCATTTAAAACGCCGCTGGTACCCCTGGTACCCATACTTGGTATCCTGGTTTGTACTGCTATGATAGTATCGCTGGATAACAGAACGCTGCTAACCGCTTTTGCATGGATGCTGATTGGCTTGCTGGTTTATTTTGGATATAGTAAGCGAAATAGCAAACTGGGTAATCCTTCTGAAATACTTCCAAATGCTAAAGATTTTGAACAGAAAAAATAAATGATAAAAAAGATAACCGCTCAAAAGGCGGTTTTCTTTTTTTATAGGTGGATGCCTTAAATTTGCAACCCTGACAATCAATATTCAAATAAATTATGGGAAGGATTTTTGAAGTACGTAAAGCTACCATGTTTGCCCGCTGGGATAGGATGGCTAAGCAGTTCACCCGCATTGGTAAAGAAATTATAATAGCTGTAAAAGCCGGTGGACCTGATCCATCGATGAACCCCGCCCTGCGCAGGTGTTTCCAGAATGCCCGCAGTGTAGGTATGCCCAAAGACCGTGTGGAAGCGGCTATTAAGCGTGCGCAGGGTAAAGAGATGACCAACTATGATGAAATTTTATATGAAGGATACGGTCCGCATGGTGTGGCTATCTTGGTAGAAACTGCCACCGACAATCATGTGCGCACGGTGGCCAATGTAAAATCAATTTTCAATAAAGGGCACGGTACACTCGGCAACAGCGGAAGCGTAAGTTTCCAGTTTAAAAAAATGGGTGTTTTTAAATTGAAAAATGAAGGCATTAACGCAGATGATCTTGAACTGGAGCTAATTGATGCAGGCCTTGATGAAATGGGTGAAGGCACCGGCGAAAATGGAGAAACAGTATTGGTATTGCGTTGTGCTTTTACAGACTTTGGGCACCTGCAAAAAGGTCTCGAAGAAAAAGGCATTACGCCCATCAGTTCTGAACTCGAATGGATCCCGGCCGTAACCGTTGAACTAAATGAAACCGATGCAGAAGACTTGCTGAAACTGGTAGATAAGATTGAGCAGGACGAAGACGTGCAGAAAGTCTTTCATAATTTAAAATAAACTTAACCATCATTCTATTTGTTATAAAACCAGCGATACAAAAGCTGGTTTTTATTTTTCTGTATGATCAAAGATGCAAATAAAAAAGTGGTACTGTTTGATGGTGTTTGCAATCTCTGCAGCAACAGTGTGCAATTCATTTTAAAAAAAGATAAGAAAAATCAATTTCTTTTCGGCTCACTGCAAGGCAAAGCGGGCCAGGAATATCTTGCAAAATTTAATCTTCCTTCAGATACATTTAACTCTTTTATGCTGGTAGAAAATGATATCCTGTATACAAGATCTACTGCAGCATTACGCATGCTGAAATATTTGGGGGGTGGATGGCCATTGCTGTATGGATTTATTATTGTTCCCCAATTTATACGTGATGCCGTTTATAATTGGATCGCAAAAAACCGCTACAAATGGTTTGGAAAAAAAGATGTGTGCTGGATACCTGCGCCGGCGTTGACCGCTAAGTTTTTGGATTGAGATCGTGCTGCGGGAGACGTGTCAGTCGTGAGATTTCTGCAAAAGTACTTACGTCTCACGAGCCGCGCCTGAAGATCATTCCGCCATCATCTCACTAACAACCTGCACAACATCTTCCGCATTGGGTTTGCTGAAGTAATCGCCATCACTGGCATATGCGGGGCGGTGATCCTTTGCAGTGAGCGTACGCGGTGCGGTATCAAGCCAACGATACCCTCCTTGTTCTTCCATTACTTTATTAAACATGTATGCAGCGCCGCCACCCGGTACGTCTTCATCTATAAATACAATACGGCTGGTTTTTTTAAGTGATTCAAGAATAAGATGATTAATATCGAATGGCAACAGGGTTTGTACGTCTATTATTTCACAACTGATATCAAGGGTTTCAAGTGTTTGCGCAGCTTCATTAATAATGCGCAACATAGAACCATAAGAAACGATGGTGATATCTGTTCCCTCACGCAACACTTCAGGAACGCCAAATGGCACCCTGAATTCACCCAGGTTGCCAGGCAATTTTTCTTTGAGCCTGTAACCATTTAAACTTTCAATAACCAACCCCGGGTCATTTGCCTGCAGCAATGTATTGTACATACCCGCAGCCTGCACCATATTTCTTGGTACACAAACATGCATACCACGCAATGAATTTATGATCATTCCCATTGGTGAGCCACTGTGCCAGATGCCTTCCAGGCGATGACCGCGTGTGCGCACTATCAACGGCGCTATTTGCCTGCCGGCGGTTCTGTAATGCATGGTGGCAACATCATCCGTTAAAGGCTGCAGACCATAAATAAGATAATCCAGGTATTGAATTTCTGCAATGGGCCTGAGCCCGCGCAATGCAAGCCCGATGCCACGGCCTATGATACTCAGCTCACGTATACCGGCGTCGGATATACGCAGATCACCGTATTTTACCTGCAGGCCGGCGAAGCCCTGGTTTACATCTCCTATCAATCCCAAATCTTCTCCAAAAGCCAATACTTTTGGATTGCCGGCAAACAGCTGATCAAAATATCTGTTGAGTATTTCATACCCATTTATCACCGGTGAATCGTAGTTATAAACTGGTTTAACACCTGCCACTTTCAACGTACTTTTTGCACCTTCCGTATACAGGAATGTACTGTAAAACGCTTTATTTTCCTTTCTGAGATCATTATAATAATCCTTTATCCAAAAAGCAGCTTCAGCTTTGCCTGCCAGTATAATACCCTGGTACAAAGCTTTCATTATGTCGCGGCGGTTTGGCTCCCGGTTAGACAATAATTCTTTAACCGTTTTCTTAAGTGCATCTGCTTTTGATGGCAACGCCTGCACAATATTGTTGATTAGATCTGCTGCATGCAACGCCTGTTTGCGTATGGGCGACTGATACTCCTCCCAGGCAATGTTCCTGGCATTTCTTACCGATTCTTTTACGCTGGTTTCTATTTCATCCAATTCTTCTTCAGCCGCCAGTTGGTTTTCAATCAGCCATTGCTTCATCTTTTTAATCGCATCCCACTCCCGTTCCCATTCAAGCCGCTCGGGCGTTTTATACCTTTCATGACTTCCTGAAGTGGAGTGACCCTGCGGTTGTGTTACTTCTTCAACATGAAAAAGCGCAGGAATATGGGTTTCACGAATTTTGCTGATGCCCGCTTCAAATACTTCGCACATACCAGCATAATCCCAGGCCTTTACGCGGTAAATATCTATTCCATTAGTGCCTTCTTTTTTTTGAAACCCTTTCAACGCATCTGATATTGAGCCTTTGGTGGTTTGTAATTTTTTAGG
>JBDUAY010000178.1:0-10793 GCA_040004415.1 Bacteroidota bacterium
TAAAAATTAAAAGCAGCCGCATGCTGCTGGCGTATGGTTTTTTAAGAAAGATTTTCGAGGTATTTGAAAAATATCGTACACCCATTGATATGATTACTACATCTGAAGTGGCTGTATCATTAACCATCGACAGTACATTACACCTGAAAGAAATTTTAAAAGAACTGGAACCATTTGGCAATACAGAAATTGATCATAACCAAAGTATTGTTTCTATAGTTGGCAACGAACTGGCCACTACAGAAAACATCCTGGCTAAATTATTTGACGCATTGAAACCAGTGCCTGTGCGTATGGTAAGTTATGGCGGCAGTCCGCACAATGTTTCTGTATTGATTCCTTCGTCTTACAAAACGGAAACTTTGCAATTACTCAACAAAGGTTTATTCAATTTGGATTAAGCACATAAGCCAATCATGTTCCAGGTTCAATCAAAATAAAATCTATAATTAGCTTACATTACTTAGCCCCGCATTTGCCGGGGCTTTTTTTGCGAAGTTGTAATACAACTTCTTCCATTTGTGGCATAGTTCATGACGCAATAATAAGCTGGTTATTAATTTCCACACAACCATATGCAGAGAAAAATTTTAAAGATGCCTTTTCTGGCAGTATTGCTACTGCTGCAAAGTTATTTGCCATCTTATTGCCAGGATACACTCGCTGAAGCGAAACACGCGGCTATCATTTTCCCGTATCCGATGTACACAGAAAAATGGCGGTCCTCAATTGGTTTTTCTTTGCTTACTACCCCGGAAGATATTACGGAAGAAACACGAATACGCGTGCCAACAATCGACTTTCGCGTGCTGAGGCGAATCAACAGTCATTTTATTGCGGAAGGAAGCGTAACCGCCCAAATACTGCAAAACCAATTTTTTCTTGGTTTCCATTGGTTGTTACCCATTTCCAATAAATTATTTTTTTCTGCTGGAAATGACGTTGGTTACTGGTTTGGTTTTCTCAATATAGAAGGGTTCAACAGTAAAGGTTCCGGGTGGTTTACGTACCCAAACATGTTGCTTGGTTACAGAACCCGCAAAGATTTATTAATCACGTTGCGTGCGCAAGCATCTGTCAATCTTTATTACAAAGCTTTTAACGGCAAGGAAGAATTGTCTTCCGGCAACGTCTTTTACAATGGCGAAACGTTCGGCATTGTACTGGAGCAACCCTTTTATCACCATCATCATATAGCGCTTGGTTTCTCGGCTATCTATAATTATTTCTATTGGCAAACATGGCCCCTATTTTATCGTAACAACAGAAAAATATTTTATCCGCAGATTAGCGTAGCATTTATCTTATGAAGTTATTTATTATTATACCGCTCATATTGTTGCTTGCAGTTGGGTGCAAGAAAGATTATACCGCGCCTGTTCCAAATTATGATAACTGGCAAGAATTTACATCAGCAGGCCCGTTACTTTTTTCTGCAGCTTCCAGAAGAAATATGGAAGGCATTTATAACCTTACTGACGGGGTGGATGTGTTTGGACCAAACACCGCAGTAAAATGGAGTTATGTCACTGCGGGAACTGACACAACATATCACCTTTCGTTATTCTTTGGAAAAGACATTGCTTATATTATTTGCGAAGGAAAGAAATTAAACGGCGATCTGTTATTGAATGGATATTGGCGCAAGATGGCTGACACAGAAACAGGGATTGCACGATTAACCGTCAGCGCTGCACAAGTTGCGTTATTAACGGGAAACAATCCTGTTATAGATTCCGGTGCGATTACCATCAATGGTTTCATTGGCAAAGACGATGGTATACCAGCACGAAAATTCAGCTGTACCTATAATCGTAAGCTTTACAACAAAACCCCGTTTAAAATTATTGCGCATCGTTCCGGGGGAAGAACATCAGATCTTTTGCCGGTATCAGAAAACTCCGTCGCGATGATTTTAAAGACAAGTGAATTTGGATCGATGGGTATAGAAGTAGATGTTCGCCTGACACGCGATGGCACCCCGATTTTATACCACGATAATACGGTGAACCTGCGTGAAACACAGAAGAGCGGGTTGATAGGACCAATCGAAAATTATACATACAATCAGTTGTCTACTTTTGTACGACTGATACATGGCGAAAAAATACCCACGTTACGGGAAGCATTAGACGCAGTTGTCTATCAAACGGCACTTAGTTTTGTATGGTTGGACACAAAAGTAACCGACGCATCCCTGGTGACCGTAAGAAGTATTCAAAAAGAATACTTACAGAAAGCAGCAGCTGCCGGAAGAAATGTAACGATCGTAATTGGCATCCCGGATGACAAAGCAAAAAAAGAGTTTTTATCATTGCCTGATTATGCAAATGCACCAAATTTGTGTGAATTAGGCCTGGAAGATGTTGAGACAACCAAGGCTGAGATTTGGGCCCCGCGTTTCACCCTCGGAACACAAAATGACGATGTAGCAAAAATACATGCCGAAGGAAAACAAGTTTTTGTATGGACGCTGGATGTTCCTGAATTTATTGAACAATATATACGGGATGGGCATTTCGATGCCATCTTATCAAATTATCCTTCAAGCGTAGCTTATTATTATTATGTACAGCAATAAGAAATGGACTTTGATATTATTTTTCCTGGCAAGTTTTTTTGTAACCATCAAACTTGCGGCACAGGATGCCAAAGACACGATTAGTGATAATGTTAAAGTAAAAGGTAAATATTCTTTTGTTGTATATGCCGGTGGCGGATTGTTTCAATACATGTCGTCAGTAGGATCATCCGGAACAGGTATCAATACATCTATTGTGCGCCTGCATCCAACGGGAACGTTCAGGGTAATGTGGTTTCCTGATCACCGGTTGCGGGTTGGCATTGAAACCGGTTACAACGATTTCTATTCATATAAATTAAAAAGTGGAAACACAACTGGCAAAGTGTTATTAACGGGTATTCCATTATTAGTGGTTTGGTCAATGGCCATTACCAAACGCATCAATGTATATGCTGGCATTGGTTCTTATCTCCTGACCACGCACCTTAATTATAACGGCAAAGTTGAATCCAAAACGTCCGGCCTTGGCTTAAATGGTTCTGTAAATTACGTTCAACCCATTTCATCTAAATTTGGTATTAGCGCCGAACTTAAATGGACAGAAGTTACACAAACGAGGGACTATGGGTTATCAGCGCAACTTATGCTGGCATGGAAATTTTTAGAATGGTGATCCCGGCTTTATTATGAAAAGTCTTCTTCTCTCCTTTTGCATTTATTTATTTCCTGTACATCTTTTTGCCCAGGTGGCAAGAATAGATTCTATTCCAGTGACGTCCATTGATTTTATCAGCGATACGCAGCAGCCGCTTGAAATAGAAAAAATTTACCGCAAACAAAACCATAATCTCCAGGCTACCGCCATGATTTTTTCTGCTATCCTGCAGAACAAGCCTGCGGCACTTTTGATGCTGGGAGATATTGTATCGTTGGGATATAACAATAGAAAATGGAGAAGGGTCGACAAATTCCTGGATAGCGCCAGGCGTGAAGGCATTAAAGTATATGGCTTGTTAGGAAATCACGATGTAATGGCCAGGGATCGGCGGGGTGAAAATAATTTTGACAAACGTTTCCCGGAACACCTGCGTACTGGTTATGTAAAAACCATCGATTCAATATCAATCGTACTCTTAAATTCGAATTTTAATAAACTCTCCGCTGAACAGGTTGCCAGGCAGCAGCAATGGTACATTAAAACACTTGACTCGCTTGATAAATACCCAGGCGTAAAAGGAATTATTGTTAGCGCGCATCATCCCATATTCACCAATAGCAGCGCCGTAAAACCATCTGATGGGTTAAGGCAATATTTTTTGCCAGCATTTATGAGTACAAAAAAATGTGTATTGTTTATTACCGGTCACGCGCATGCATTTGAACATTTTAAATATCAAAATAAAAACTTCCTGGTCATTGGCGGCGGCGGTGGCCTGCACCAGCCGCTGGAAAAACGAGCGGGAATGCCTGCAGATGCTGCGCTTACGTATAAGCCTCTATTTCATTATCTGAATATAAAAAGATATGGCAACCTGCTGCAACTAACTTCTTATTTTCTTCAGCCTGATTTTTCCGGATTTGCTGCCGGCTACTCTTTCGCAATCAATCTTCCTTAGCAAAAAAATTAATGAGCGAATACCCTTTTTGTTGCTGTAAACAACCGTGATTATTTATCTTTAGCAGGTATGAAGTATGCAATGTTCTTTCTATTTTTCATTTTTTTCACCGGTAAAACAATTGCCCAAAACGATAATTATATTAAGGGTAAAATAGTTAATGGAGAAACAGGGGCAGCAATTTCCAATGCAAGCGTATTTATTACCAATACGTCAAAAGGAACAGTAAGCAATAATTCGGGCGATTTTGAATTGGTCAATGCACCTGTTGGAACGTATGATCTTGTTGTTTCCTGTATTGGTTATGAAACGCAGGTATACACGTACAAAGCCAGTCAGCTACCAATGCATATACAAGTACAAATGAAACCTAAGGCGGAAGAGTTGCAGGAGATAGTGATAGAGCCTTATGAAAAAGATGGGTGGGAGAAATGGGGCAAGTTTTTTATTGAAAGTTTTATCGGCACTTCAGACAATGCTAAAGATTGCGTGATAAAAAATTATACGGTGCTGCATTTTCGTAATTCAAAAAAGAAAAACCAGCTGGCAGTAACCGCGGATGAGCCACTCATAATTGAAAATAAATCACTGGGCTATAAAATTAAATACCAGTTAGAAGGGTTTACTTATAGTTTTAAAGAAAGCACGTTGCTTTATTTCGGGTATTCGTTATTTAATGAATTATCCCAAAAAGGCCCCAGGCCCTGGCAGATAAAAAATAGGGAGAAAGCGTATTATGGCTCTGTTCAGCAATTCCTGAGCAGCCTGTATAATAATCATTTGGCAGCGGATGGTTTTGAAGTAAAAAGATTAACGAAGACACTCAACCTGGAAAAGGACCGGGTAAAAAAGTTATTCAAAGAAAATCACATGGCTGGCATTAACCGGAAAGACTCTTCAGAATATTATGACCGGATTCTCAGGCAACCAGACATGCTTGAAAAATATGGTCAATCTTTTCTTACAGCAGACAGCCTCATTACTGAAGGAGATGCTGCTACTAAAAAATTATTCTTTGTTGATTACTTATACATCGTATATAAAAAAGAAAAAGAAGATGCTGAATACCTGCAGTACACACATGAAAGCAGGGCCGCCTTTTATCAGCGTTCGGTTGTGTTGCTGCTTAATAACAAACCTATATTTATTGATGCGGCAGGAAATTATTATATGCCGCAGGATTTTATTAGTTACGGGTACTGGGCATGGAGTGAAAAGGTAGCGACAATGTTACCGTTGGATTATAAATGATATTTATATTTTGAATTACTTACGCAGTATCAGTACAAAAATTCGAATATAAGATCAATGTCGTTTAATTAAGCCATGTATATTTTGAGCGATTCGTGCAAACGGTTCCGAAAAAAAAGCGCTTAAAATTTAAAAAAAATTATTTCACCCACCCATTCTTTTTCATCCAGGTTTGTAACCAGTCCATCCATTGATCTGCGGAAGTTTTATTGTGCATGCCAAAACCATGACCGCCCTTCTCATACAAATGTATTTCTGACGGCACACCATTTTTTTGCAGGGCATCATAAAACGAAATACTGTTTTGTACTTTAACGCCGCCATCATCTTTTGCGTGAACGATGAAAGCTGGGGGTGTTTGTTTTGTTACCTGTAATTCATTGGAATAATAACTTATTTTTTCTGGTGATGGATTTTTGCCAATCAAATTGGTTCTGGAACCCATGTGTGCAAGACTATCTGTAAAGCTTATTACCGGGTAAAGCAAGATCATAAAATCAGGGCGTAAACTAATGTTTTTGCTATTTGTAATAACGGTCTTATTAAAATGTGTGCCCGCGGTAGAAGCCAGGTGACCGCCCGCAGAAAAACCCATAATGCCTATTTTATTTTTATCGATACCCCATTTTTTTGAATCCATTCTTACCAATTGAATGGTCCGCTGCGCATCTTGCAAGGGGCCAATTTCTTTTTGTTGCATGGTACTATCATCGGGTAAGCGATACTTTAAGACAAATGCAGTTATGCCCCATTCATTGAACACTTTGGCAACATCGGTGCCTTCATGTGAAGCTGCCAGTATACTATAACCGCCTCCGGGACAAATAATAACTGCTGTGCCATTTGCTTTTTCTTTAGTGGGAAGAAAAACGAGCAATGTTGGTTCAGATACTTTGCTGATACGCAAAATACCATCCGTACCGGTTTCAGATTTTTCACGGTTGGCAATTGGTTTTGAATTGGGAATTTCCTTTTCGTATAAAGGGATAATTTCCTGCGCAGATAAATTTACCATTGATGGAAGTGCTAAGAGTAAGAATAAAATCTTTTTCATATTGTGCAATTATAAAAGGTGATGGCTTATAATATAGCGATACCATCCGCCAGGATACAATATAAAACTATTTTTATTAAGGCATAAAAAAGCCACGCCGAAACGCGTGGCTTTTTTTTATATTAGCTTCTATCCGTTCAAATTAGAATGCCATTAGCATTAAATCACAATCATTGCATCACCATAACTAAAGAAACGGTATTTGTCTTTAATCGCTTTTTTGTATGCTTCCATTGCCAAATCGTAGCCGGCAAATGCGCAGGCCATAATAAGTAAACTGGTTTTAGGCAAATGAAAATTGGTAACCAGTGCATCCGCAATATTAAATTCATATGGCGGGTGAATAAAATGATTTGTCCAACCTTCTGATGGTTTCAATAATTTCTCCGCAGTAAAAGAACTTTCCATTGCGCGCATGGTAGTCGTGCCAATGGAACAGATACGGTGGCCTTCTTTTTTTGCTTTGTTTACAATGGCGCAGGCAGTAGAATCAATGTGATAATACTCTGCATCCATTTTATGTTTACTAAGATCTTCTACTTCAATTGGGCGGAATGTACCAAGACCAGTGTGCAGTGTTACTTCAGCAAAACGAATACCTTTTATTTCAAGGCGTTTAATAAGTTCTTTACTAAAATGTAAACCAGCAGTAGGCGCAGCTACAGCACCTTCATGCTTGGCGTACACTGTTTGAAAACGTTCTTTATCTTCTTCGTCGGGTTTACGTTTAATATATTTAGGCAACGGCGTTTCGCCAAGCAGTTCCAGCATCTGGCGAAATTCATCATCTGTACCATCCCATAAAAAACGAATGGTGCGCCCACGGCTGGTCGTGTTGTCAATTACCTCTGCAACCAACTCATCTGTTTCACCAAAATAAAGTTTGTTACCTACACGTATTTTACGGGCAGGATCAACAATGACGTCCCAAAGGCGGTTGGGTTTATTTAATTCGCGCAGCAAAAATACTTCAATCTTGGCCCCGGTCTTTTCCTTACGGCCATACATACGCGCTGGAAATACTTTTGTATTGTTAACAACAAACACGTCCTTATCATTGAAATATTCCTGTATTTCATGAAAATGCTTGTTTTCCATCAAGCCAGTATGACGGTGCACGACCATCAGGCGACTATCTTCACGTCTTTTAGCGGGGTTTTGGGCAATAAGATTAAGTGGAAGATCAAAACGGAACTGGGAAAGTTTCATGTATCAAACGAGTTTAGATAGCGCCGCATAATACAAACAATCTGGTATGCTTTTCAAACCAGTGAAATGTTCTGAAAACCCGGGATTTACCCCAAGTTAACTATCATGTTACGGCATGATTTTAAAGTGTGCAAATGTAACGGAAAAACAGCAGAAAACAAGAAACGGGGATATTTGGTGGTTTCGAACGACGGAGACACAGTGGACACAAGGTTTTACAGAGATATTTTGAAACTGCCAGGTAACCTGAATAACGAGATTTTCGCTGGACATTTAATAAGAGAGGGGAAAAAACAAATCATACATCCGTAAACCCCAGTACCCACTGTGTCTCCGTGATTCAAGGTGCGCGCAAAACAAGCAAAATCGCCGACGCCACCCGCTCTCCATCCATTGCAGCACTTACAATTCCACCAGCATAACCGGCGCCTTCACCAGCGGGATATAAATTAGTAATCTGGGGATGGCTTAACAAATTGGGATGCCTGGGCACGCGCACAGGAGAAGATGTTCTTGATTCTGTTGCTACTATAATGGCTTCGTTGGTCAGGTATCCGCGCATTTTCTGTCCAAAAACTTTAAAGCCCTGTTGCAGGCTTGTAAAAATAAAATCGGGCAATGTGTTTTGTAAATTAACCGCATTGGTTCCGGGTAAATAAGAGCAGGCTGGTAAAGAACTGGATGTTTTTCCATCCACAAAATCATTCATGCGTTGTGCGGGCGCTACAAATTTTCCACCGCCGGCACTGTATGATTTTTGTTCCACCAATTGTTGAAAGAACATTCCGGCTAATGGATGCTGTGCGGTAAATGAATTATCCGCGTGGCCAAATAAATTTTTATTTTTTTGCAGGTATTGATATATGTCTTTCTCTCCCACTTCTGCCACCATACCTGAATTGGCAAAAGGATTATTTCTTTTAGATGGGCTCCACCCATTTACAACCAGTTCGTTTGCATTGGTAGCCGCTGGCGCAATGATACCACCGGGGCACATGCAAAAAGAAAATACACCGCGGTCGCCCACCTGGTGCACCACGGAATAAGATGCAGGGGGTAAAAATTCTCCACGATTGCTGCAATGATACTGAATACTGTCTATTAATGATTGCGGGTGTTCTATTCGTACCCCCAGTGCAAATGGTTTTGATTCAATCAATATTTTTTTATTGAAAAGCAGTTGAAAGATATCTCTTGCAGAATGACCGGTTGCTAAGATTACTGAATCTCCTTCAAACAAATTACCATCGCTGGTTTTAACACCGCTTATTACATTTTCTTTGATAATAAAATCAGTTACTTTTTTTTCAAAAAGAAATTCGCCACCGCTGTCTGTAATTTGTTGCCGCATGGCAGTGATGATTTGCGGAAGCTTATTGGTACCAATATGCGGATGCGCTTCATACAAAATATTTTCAGTGGCGCCAAACTGAAAAAGCAAATGTAAAATACGGTTGATGTCTCCCCGCTTATGGCTGCGGGTATATAATTTCCCATCGCTGTAAGTACCGGCCCCACCTTCACCGAAGCAATAATTACTTTCCGGATGAATGATTCCTTCTTTATTTAGTAATGCCAGGTCACGCCTGCGATCTCTTACATTTTTACCTCTTTCTAATATTATGGGCCGGACGCCCTGTTCAATTAATTTTAAAGCAGCGAACAACCCGCACGGACCGGCACCTATAATAATTACTTTCTTATTTGATGTGAAAACGTCTTTAAAAATAACAGGCGTAAAATGGCTTGTTGCAAACGGTTCGTCAATAAAAGCAGTAACGGTAAGGTTTACCCATGCCTGTTTTCCCCGGGCGTCTATCGATTTTTTTTGAATCCTATACCCGGTAATCTTATCCATTGATGTGCCGGCAGCACGGGCAATGTATTGAGTAACAGTATACTCATTGGAAGCTTCGGATGGAAGGAGCTTGATCTGTAATTGTTGCTGCATATGTGTCTGGTAGTTTACCGGAAAACAATAGCGGCAAAAGTAGCGCTTGGCCGTTTATAAAAAGCAATCTTTATAATAATAAATAAATGCTTTTTAATATTTATAACATATATAAAAACAATGAAAGCAAATTAAATATTTGTATCTTCAGTGGCATCCTTTTTCTTAGAAAAACTTCATAAATAAAAACAGGTTAATCAAACCTTTTTTGTTTATCTCCTTCATCCATTTTATTCGTTAAAAAGCGAATAAGAAATTAAACTCACAAAAAAGAATTTACGGCAAGTTTTTTTTAAAAATAAATAAGTAACAATTTTTTGTTGCATGGTATGCACTGAGCGTTGTTCGGCAAATGCAAAAAAAATATTTCTTTTATCAATGAAATGCATGCGGGTAAAGGGTTACGGGGTTAACGTGCATACTGATTTTTATAGTACTTTTTTTCATGTTAGCATAAAAAAAAATATTCTGGCATCATTCTGTAATTGAAGGCAAAAAACAAATCAATAAAAAATTTTTTTTTCAATAAAAAATTTTGATATTCGTTCCCCTGCGTTACTTTTTTGAACCAGTAGTCCCGGTCTGAAAGTCCTGTGAAAAGTAATCCTGAAGAAGATACCAATAACTCACTATAAATTACTAACCCAATAATGGCCAAAACGTTCGATAAAGTCTGGAGTAGTTGTCTTGAAATAATAAAAGATATAGTGGAGTGGCAGCATTTCAATACATGGTTTCAGCCTATAAAACCGGTAGAACTAAAAGAGAGTGTTTTAACTATCCAGGTACCGAGCCAGTTCTTTTATGAATATCTTGAAGAACATTACGTAAATTTATTGGCAAAGACTTTGCGAAGGGTGTTGGGTAAAGATGCCCGTTTAGAGTATCGCATCATGGTAGACAGCGGCAACCATAACAACAAACCGCTTACTATGGATGTACCGGCCCAGGGTTATAAAAGTTTTTCAAATAATGAAATGGATTTTCCGCTAATCATAAATACACCTGTTAAGAACCCGTTTGTAATACCGGGTCTTAAAAAAATGCAGATAGATCCGCAGTTAAATGGATCTTATACGTTTGAAGCATTTGTTGAAGGTGACAGCAACCGCGTAGCACGCCGTGCGGGTAAGACGGTTGCAGAAAAACCCGGCGCCAATTCTTTTAATCCATTGGTTATTTATGGTG
>JBDUAY010000179.1:0-10792 GCA_040004415.1 Bacteroidota bacterium
AAGTTGATCTGCGCACCGATCTGCAATGCTACGCGCGCCTGCTTCACCTGATTGCGCACTATGAACTGGGTAATTATCAATTGCTGGAATACCTCACAAAATCTGTTTACCGCTTCATGGCCAAGATGGAAAACCTGAGCGTGGTGGAAGAAGAAATGTTTAAATTTTTGCGGAACTCTTTCCGGTTAAGCCCGCGGCAATTACCTGTTGCTTTTCAAAAATTACTCGACATCGTTAAAAAATATGAACGCAACCGTTTCGAAACCCGCGCATTTGCGTACCTGGATATCATTTCGTGGCTGGAAAGCAAAATTAAAAAAGTAGCGGTACAGGATATCATCCGCGAAAGATACCTGGCAAGGCAGCAGGCGAAGAAACATGCCTAATCAGAAAAGTGATCGGTTCATTAGCTGAAAGGTTGAAGCGTTGAAAAACTGGCTATTACTTTTTTCAATTGAAACGCTATTACTGGTTTTACTGTCAGCACATTTGTTGCAATGACGTTTCATTGGTTTGACCGGCACGACATGGGTTTCACCCGCATTCCATTGGTTTCACAAACACACCATTGGTTTCACCAACGGCTATTGACATTTAAGCCCTGCGGCTAATCGATCCAATTTGAATAGAGCATTCTTCAGGGAAGGATAAGATGGCAAATACTGCATTTGCTTTTTTTTAACGAATGCATTTGCTTTTTTTTGTTCAGCGCAAATCATTTCATAAATTTTTATATGTACACACGGCCAGGCTTACAAGTCCGAAGGACCTGAATATCAGTAACCGCCGGCGCAACCGATGGAAATAATATAGATCATTGACATAAAAGAGCCGCCAAAGATTGGCGGCTTTTCCATTTTATCCGGTATGCGTATATCCATGGATTTTTCCACGGCTCCGCATGAAACAATTCAACATTTAAAATAAAAAATTCAAAATATTTTTTTAAATATACCGGTTAATAATATTCTCTAAATATTCTTGTTTACCGCTTTTCACTGCCGGCTCACCATTGGCGATGGCAAAATCACGCAAATCTTCCAACGATAATTTTCCACCTTCAAAATCCTTGCCTTTGCCAGCATCAAAAGACGCATACCTTTCTTTTCTTATTTTTTTGTAATCAGACTTCTGCAAAATATTATCTGCAATAATCAATGACCGCGCAAATACGTCGATACCGCCAATATGCGCATGAAACAAATCTTCCATATCAGTAGAATTTCTTCTGCGCTTGGCATCGAAATTAATTCCGCCACCCTGGAAACCGCCTGCTTCGAGAATAACCAGCATCGCTTCTGTTAGTTCATTCAGGTTATTGGGAAATTGATCGGTATCCCAGCCATTTTGATAATCACCACGGTTGGCATCCATGGAGCCCAGCATACCTGCGTCAGCGGCTACCTGCAGCTCGTGCTGAAACGTATGGCCAGCCAGCGTTGCATGGTTTACTTCAATGTTAATTTTAAAATCTTTCAGCAAATCAAACTGGCGCAAAAAACCTATTACCGTAGCACAGTCATAATCGTATTGGTGTTTGCTTGGTTCGCAAGGTTTTGGCTCGATAAAAAAAGTTCCTTTAAAACCATTCTTTCTTGCATATTCTACCGCCTTGTGTAAAAACACAGCAAAATGTTCCTGCTCCCTTTTCATATCTGTATTCAGCAGTGTCATATAACCTTCACGGCCGCCCCAGAAAACATAATTTTCTCCGCCCAGCGCTATCGTTGCATCCAGCGCTGCTTTCACTTGTGCGGCACCATGCGTAAGCACATGAAAATCTGGATTGGTACCAGCGCCATTCATGTAACGGCGGTTAGAAAACAAGTTGGCGGTGCCCCATAATAATTTTACGCCGCTGGCTTTTTGCTTTTCTTTTGCATATTCGGTAAGCGACTGTAACCGTTTTTCGTTATCGGCCACATCATTGGTGTAATCAACTACATCCACATCGTGAAAGCAATAATACGGCAGGTTCATTTTAGTGAAAAATTCAAATGCCGCGTCCATCTTATCTTTGGCCCGGCCCACTGCATCTGCCTTTTCATTCCATGGGTAAATATGGGTAGGCTCTCCAAACGGATCGCTTCCGTTACCAACAAATGAATGCCAGTAAGCACCGGCAAACCGCAGGTACTCTTTCATCGTTTTTCCTGCCACCACTTTGTTTTCGTCGTACCAACGAAAAGCAAGCGGATTGTCTGATTGCGGACCTTCATATTTAATCTGGTTAACACCTTTGAAAAATTCTTTGTCGCCTGTTACTACTGACATAGCATTATTATTTGTTTGTTTATGAATAAAATTTCTCTGAAACGCAGACTATTACAATTGCTTCAACAATATTTTCTTCCATTCATCATATAAAGCATTGTACACCGGTGCGGATACCGGCTCAATTAACTGTAACGGTTTCGTATTGCTGAAGGCATCTTTTGCAGAACTATACACGCCCGCACCGATACCTGCACCAATAGCGGCGCCAACGCTTCCATCGCAATCATATAGTTCCACGGGTGTATTGGTGGCATCAACAAATGCCTGTGCAAATACGCTGCTTAAAAAAAGATTGGCCCGGCCGGCACGAATCACATCCGGGCGCATGCCATTTTCACGCATGATGTCAAGCCCATACCTAAACGAAAACGCAATGCCCTCCTGTGCAGCACGAACCAGGTGTGACTGTGTATGCAGATTAAGATCAATACCATGAAATTGTGCGCCAATGATTTTATTGTTAAACATTCTTTCGGCACCATTTCCAAATGGCAATACTTTCAGTCCTTCTGAACCAGCTGGTATTAGTGAAGCAGCAGCGTTCATACTGGAATAAGTGGTTGCTGAGCCCAATAGGTTTTTAATCCACCGGTTCAAAATACCCGTACCATTGATGCAAAGTAATACGCCGGTTCTTACTACATCGTTTGAGTAATTTACGTGCGCAAAAGTATTTACCCTGGATTGTGGATCATATGTTAGTGCATCGCTTACGCCATAAATAACACCCGAGGTTCCGGCGGTAGCAGCCACTTCTCCCGGCTCCATTACGTTTAATGATAAGGCATTGTTTGGCTGATCGCCTGCTTTATAGGTAACAGGAATACCAGGCGTGAGTGATAATTCAGCAGCCACAGCAGAGGTGATTTTTCCATGATCAGAAAAAACGGGTTGTATAGCAGGTATACATTTTTTGTCGAACTGGAAATAGTTAAATACGTCTTCTGATAATTGCTTGTATTTAAAATCCCAGAAAACACCTTCAGACAAGGATGAGATACTGGTATTAATTTCGCCGGTTAATTTCATTGAAATGAAATCACCCGGCAGCATAATTGAATGTATTCGGTTATAAACACCTGGTTCGTTTTCTTTTACCCAGGCAAGTTTGGAAGCGGTAAAATTGCCGGGTGAATTCAACAAATGCGTTAATGCTTTTTCTTCGCCGATGGCCTGCGCTGCTTTATTTCCGATTTCTACTGCACGGCTATCACACCAAATAATAGCATTGCGCAAGACCTGCTGTTTTTCATCAATCAATACCAATCCGTGCATTTGATAAGCAATACCAATAGCGCCAATATCTTTGGGATCGTATTTGCCGGTAGCATTTGATTTGGCAATCGCTTTTTTTACGTGCTCCCACCACATATCGGGCGATTGCTCGGCCCAGCCTGGCTGTACAGAAATGATTCCTGATTCAGTGTTTTCGGGAAATTGCCCGGAAGCGATGCAAAGGCATGTTTGCGCATCGGTAACAGAAACTTTAATAGAAGATGTACCTATATCTATCCCAAGTAGTAACATATTGGCAGCAGCGTTTTAAATAATGAATTGAAGTTATAAAATTAAGTCTCCAATCGACACATGGCTGCAACTTTATTTTCAAAATGTGAAACTATTTTAATAAAAATCATACATTTAAACCCCATATTTGCTTAATATAGTTTAGCTATGAAACCCCTCATTGAAAAGCTCCCGCTTGCGGAAGACACGTCTTTCCTCGCGAAAACGTTTAGCACACCTCATTTTGAAGTGCCGTGGCACCAGCATATTGAATATGAGCTGATACTTTTTACGAAAGGTGAGGGTGCCAGTTATATTGGAAACTACATTGGTGATTTTAAAACTGGCGATATTTTTTTTCTTGGGTCCAATCTTCCGCATACGTTTCAAAAAACAGAAAAAGATCTTTTCACCAGTGCGGTGGTGGTGCAATTTAAAGAAGACTTTTGGGGAACTCATTTTATGCAAATGCCGGAGAGCAGGCTGATAAAAAGCCTTTTTGATACATCGATGCATGGTTTAAAAATGAATGAAAAATGCAGATCGAAACTTGCCCCTGTGATAAAACAACTGGAGAACGCAAAAGCGTTTGAAAGAATTATTTTGCTTTGCAACTGTCTTTTGCTGATGGGCCAACAACAGGATTATATCACGTTATCGACGCAGGAAATAAAGGCATTCAACCCTAAAAACAAAGATCGCATCGATAAAATACTTCAATACACCATTGATTATTTCCAGGAACCTGTTACGCTCGAAAGCGTTGCAAAAAATGTTTCGATGAGTGTACCGGCATTCTGTAGTTACTTTAAAAAATGCACCAAGAAAACTTATATAGATTTTTTGAATGAAGTACGGGTGGGTTATGCGTGCAAGCAACTCATCGATACCCAAAATAATATTGCTTCCATTTGTTACGACAGCGGCTTTAATACATTGGCCAACTTCAATAAACAGTTTCTAAAAGTAAAGTCGTTAACACCATCGGGCTACAGAAAAACTTTTATGAACAGGGAATTGCAATAATTAAAACAACTACCTATAAAGGATTCGAAATTTCTATCAGGCGGTTTTTTACGGCATACATCACGAGGCCCACGCGCGTTTTAACCTGGAACCTTTCACACAATGCGGATTTGTATCCGTCAATCATCCGCGGACTTACGCCCATCTTTGCAGCAATTTCTTTGTAGGTCATTTCAGATGATAATAGTTGTAAAAATGTCCTTTCTTTTTCGCTTAAAATAATTTCCTTTTTTTCCTGATCCATATTATGCTGCAGGCCAATAATTACTTTACCAGAAATAATTTCCGGCAGGTAAAAATCATTTTTAACTACTGCATCCAGCGCCTCTTTCAGCTCTTCCGGCTCCATGGTTTTAAGTATATAACCTTTGGCGCCTAATTTTAGCATTTTGATAATAACATCTTCCTCGCTCAGCATGGACAAAGCAAGCACTTTTACAATTGGATAATTCTTGTGCAGCCAGGATGTTGTATCGTACCCGTTTCCATTGGGCATGTTTATGTCCATCAAAACAATGTCGGGCAATCCGGTTTCAATTATTTGTTTTTTTAATTCCGTGCCATTATCAACTTCAAAAAAAACGGCATACCCTTCAAAAGAATTGACCAGCCTTGCAAGCGCTTTTCTTACCAGTATGTGATCATCTGCAATGGCTATCTTGTACTTCCTGGGCATTGGGGTGTATGTGTAATTGTTAGGTTATCCGGGTTATGGCCTTGCAATAACAGCAGGTATTTCTATAACAGTCTTTGTTCCTTTGCCAGGCTGGCTTAATATATTTAACTGCCCACCAATAAGCTTTGCCCGGTTCACCATGCTGGTTAGACCAATACCCCTGTTTGAAGAAGGACGCTGCATTGCTTCTTTAACGTCAAAACCTATACCATCGTCTGTAAAAGTAAAAAATATGGTATTTTCCCTATAAATAAGGTCCGCATGTATATTTTGTGCCTTTGAATGCTTTATAATATTATTTAAAATTTCCTGTACAATGCGGAAAAGAAAAATTTCATTCCCGTCATTTATCTGAAAATCTTCATTGGTATAGGTAAAAACTGTTTTAAAGAGGTTGGTTTTTTCAATCTTTTCCAGTTCAAACTTTAGCGCTTCAATGATGCCAATTTTTACAATACGATCTGTATGAAGACTTTTAGAAAGGTCAGATATGCTGGAAATGATATGGTTCACCATTCCTTTGCTTTCTTTAATAAATTGTTCAGCGTCCTCTGTCTCCTTTACAGATATAACAGAAAGCGTCAGTTTTAGAACAGACAGCTCTTGTCCAATATTGTCATGTATTTCTTCAGAAATATTTTTAAATATATTCTCCTGTATTTCAAGGCGGGCATGCAGCAATTCCTGCTGATGCTGGTATTGCTTTCTTCTATATACCACTAACATGGTGATAATAAAGCCAACCACTAACAACGCAAGAAAAATGCCTGCTACTATAACCCCGACAATTTCCGAAACTTGACTTTGCATAGAAAACCTATAGAAAATAATGTATAAAGCAGCACGTTTAATAAATCTCCAATAAACAATAAAAGCTTATTATAATACTTGATTTTTTGCGTAATGAAATTTTCCAGTCCGTATTGCGGAATAGCGCATATATAATAAAACATTAACCCGGTTGCTATCCAGAAAAAAGTATTTTTTATTAGCCCGGAAGATTCCGGCTGACGAAACAAAAAATAAAAATAACTGATTGAAAAAACTACAATCAATGTGGAACCAATGATAAAGGTGAATGAATGAAACGTGTATAACCCCTGGATGAAAAGAATATTAGCCATTGCTAAAATAAAATAAAAGATAATGACCACCATCATTATTTTTTTCATAGACGGACTTGAAAACAACGTTCTGAAAAAAAATAAATAAAACACAAATTCAAACAGCGTGAAAAAATTGTAGAGCGGTATGGTATTGGTATTATGCGCAGACATTGAGGAACCAACATATTCTACTATAATACTTAAGAGCAAAAAAAAGAGAACAAGAATAAAATGGGCACGCGATTTTCCTTCACCAGTATTAACCCAATCAGGCTGGCAAAAAAACTAACAAATATTGCTATTATATAATAATCCATATAAAGGCTTAGTGCGACAAAAGTAAAAATATAAAAAAACCCTGCCAATGCAGGGTTTATATTTATCAATATTATTATTATTCAAACAGTTCTAGATAATGATCATGCCTTCATCTTTTCTATCAATTAAAATGCCCGGATTGTCCCAATCAAAACCTGTAATGGTATCGTTGCCGGTACCAGGACCTGTGCAGGCCGGCGGACAAATCCGGCCAGAGTTATAAGCCAGTATTTCAACGCCTTTTCCCGTATTAATATGTATGCTCTTATCCATTGTACCGCCATTTTCAAGATCCTTTGTTTTAGATGCTACCATTACAATGGTTTGTCTTTCTTCAAAACGTTCTTCCCTTGCAGTTTCCGCTTTATAGACACCGAAATACATTTTAATGCCATCAGCGCCATTTTGTTTCGCAGTTTGCAGGAACTCCTGCAATTCTTCTACGCTGTACCATACACTAAGCGAATCCTCTTTTCCAATATGTTTAGAATTCTGTACCCACCTTTCTTTTTTGTAATTATTCAATAAAGATTCTACATGTTTACTATTAACGTACTTGCCTGCTTTTTTTGCTGCCCTGATGGTTGTTTTTGTCAGTAACATAGTGTGATAGTTTTTTTGAGGTTATGAATAATTGTTACCCAAAACTATCAGCAAAAAGCTTTAAAAAAAGAGGCTAAACACAATAAATCAATAGGTTACACATTATAATTATATGTAATTAGATAGGTCACAGTCAATTGATTTTTTGGCGAATACCTATTATGCAGAAAATAGTAGCAAAAAGGAATAAATATATTTTAATTACTTCGTTATTACACCATCGTTTCATTACGTTTTTTACACAAAAAATCACCGTACCAGTATTTAAACCTGCTATGATTGTATTTTATAAGCAATATTACTCATCCCGGCAATATCATTCATTATCTTACTCATCAGCAAACTAAAATCAAGCGGCATCAGATTGCTTTCAATCATGCCCGCCTGGAGACACGCTTGCACTTCCTGTATCTGAAATTCAAAACCGTTTCCTTCATAAGGAACAGAAATAGTATCTGTAATAACATCGTTTTTCCGCACCCTGATCGTGTTCCCTTTATACCAGGGTCTGTCGAGTATAATAGTTCCTTTTGTGCCGGTTATTTCTGCTGTTATAGGTGTTTGAGCCGTAATGGAAGAAAGTATATTCGCCATGGTGCCATTTTTGTAAAACAACATGGCATCAGTTGTTTCGTCGGCACCTGTTGCAGCCAGGTGAGAAAATGCTTTTATTTCATCTGGTTTGCCAAGAATAAATAACGCAAGAAATAAAGGGTAAATGCCAACGTCTAGCAATGAGCCGCCGCCTAACTTCAAATCATATAGCCTGCTGCCAGCATCAAACGGCGCAACAAATCCAAAATCAGCTTGCAGAAACTTCACCTCTCCTATTTCTCCATCTTTTATAAGTTCCAGCGTTTTATTAATAATTGGCAGAAACCTTGACCACATCGCTTCCATCAAAAAAACATTGTTTTCCCCCGCCACAGAAATCATTTCAGCAGTACTTGCATAATTTACAGACATTGGTTTCTCACACAACACCGCCTTCTTTTTGCGGAGGCAAAGCAACGCATGAGCGTGATGAAAAGTGTGCGGTGTTGCAATATACACCGCATCAATTTCAGGATTGTTTGCAACCGAATTATAATCACCATAAAAGAATGGCGCCCGGTACGTGGCCGCAAATTGTTTCGCTTTTTCAATATCCCTGGAAGCCACGGCATGCAATACGGCATCCGGAACATTTTCCAGTGCCGCCGCAAATTTTTGTGCGATCTTACCCGGGCCGATAATTCCCCATTTAAAAATTTTATGCATCAATAGTTAAGTTTTACATCATTAATTTTTACTGGCAGCCAAACCTGCATCTGGTTACTACCCCGGTTGCACCAGGTATAATATGGAATAGCCGTAATTTTTTTAATTTCTGTAAGCAACGATGCGGCATCCGCTCCCATCGTAATTACCGGAACATCTGCCTGTAATGCAATTACCGGCTCATCCAGAATTTTATAGCTGGCAGTTGTTACAGTTGTGTTGGCAGGAAAAAGAATATTCCACGCCTTACCATTGTTATCTGCGCCTTCCACGCAATATACAAGCGGTCCGCGCTGTAATGCAACGCGATCTTTATCCTGCTTTAAATCTTCCCTGGATACAACCCTTTTTACATTCATCGGAATGTCCCATTCAACCTTATCTCCTTTTTTCCATTCGCGTTCAACAACCGCATAACCATTTTCACTTTTATACTGAACAGGTTTGTTGTTAATCATTAACAACGGAACACTTTTGTCTTCTTCCGTAAAGCTGTATAAATTTCCAGGTACGGCAGTTGCACCAGACCAACCCGGAATTCTTATGTGCAGACCAAAATTTATTTTTTTTATGGGATCGAAATTCAAAACCACTCTTCCATCCCACGGATAATTGGTTTCCATCTTCACCCCTACATTTCCTTTCTCCAATGGAATGGTTGTATTGCTTCCTACAAACAAATTAATCCAGATACCATTAGCAGATTTTGCATAAATATAATTGCCGAGCGATTCTACCAACCGGGCAATATTAGCCGGACAACAAGCCGTACCGAACCATTCTCGCCTGGCATTTTTACCAGTAGACGCAAGCGGATTTCCATAAAAGAAGTGATCGCCCGATAAACTCAACCCATCCAGTGCGCCATTGTATAAACTTCTTTCCAGCACATCAATATATTCCGCCTTACCGGTTAATGCATTCATTCGCTGGTTCCACAACACCATTCCTACTGATGCACAGGTTTCACAATAAGCCTGCTCATTGGGTAAATCATAATCAGTCGTAAAACCTTCATTGCTGCCGGCCGATCCAATACCTCCTGTGATATACATGTTGCGGTACACAACATCTTCCCATACACGTCTCATCGCTTTTACATAACCATCATCCCCCGTAAGTGCCGCTACATCTGCAGCGCCGGTATATAAATACATGGCACGTACAGCATGCCCTGTTATTTCTTTCTGATCGCGCACGGGTACCACATCCTGCGCGTAGGCAGTGTCTTTCCAATCGGTCCAGGTATATCCCTTCGCTAATTTATGACCGCGTTCTTCCAATAACCAATGCGCCAATTTTAAATACTTTTCATTATGTGTTGTCTTGTACAATTTAACCAATGCCAGTTCAAGTTCCTGGTGACCGGTAACCCAATCTCTTTTACCCGGACCAAAAAGTGAATCAAAATAATCGGCCCATTTAATTACGACATCGAGAAATTTTCTTTTGCCGGTAGCGTCAAAATAAGCAACGGCCGCTTCAATCATGTGCCCGGCATTGTAATCTTCATGCATGCTCATATCGGTCCAGCGCTGATCGGGACTTTTTAATGTAAACCAGGTATTCAGGTAACCGTCGGGCAATTGCGCAGCAGCAATTTTATCAATCCATTCGTCACATTTTTTTTCCATCTGCACATTTGGATTGCTTTTTAACGAATACGACATGGCTTCGAGTGCTTTAAATACATCACTGTCGTCGTAAAAAAGGCCTTCGTGTGCTTCGCCCTTGCCGCGTGCTACTTTTTCAAAATTGCGGATGCGTGCCGTTGCCGTTTCCGTTTGATAAATACAGGCGGCCAATGTTTTGGTAGCCACCTTATCAATCTTGGGCTTCCAGAAATTATCCGTAACATTTACCTGCGAAAAGTTCACCGGTTCAAATTGCAAAAAAGATTGCTGCGCGAACAGGTGCAGCGGTAACACAACCGGCAATAAGAAAGCAAGTACAAATCGTTTCAGAAAAATAAGCATAGTGCTGAAAATTTAAAAGATGGATCACATGGATGATCAACTAA
>JBDUAY010000585.1:0-3199 GCA_040004415.1 Bacteroidota bacterium
CAGCTCGAAATAAACGAAGATGAATTATCATTTCAAATACAATTAACCTTAACAATCAGGTCGGATGATTAAATGTATAATTATAGATGATGAGCCGCTGGCACAGCAGGTTTTGGAAAATTATGTTCATCAAACGTCCGGGATGGAACTGGTTAAAAAATGCGCGAACGCACTGGAGGCATTTGATGTAATCAGTAAAATAAAAATTGACCTGATGTTTCTCGATATTAAAATGCCTTCTTTAGATGGAATTCAGTTTATAAAAACGCTAAAAGAGCCTCCCAGCGTAATTTTTACAACCGCTTTTTCAGAATATGCAGCAGAGAGCTATGAATTAGATGCTGTTGATTATCTTCTGAAACCAGTTACTTACGAAAGATTTTCTAAAAGCATGGCAAAGTTCCAGCAACTTCATATCCAAAACAAACCTGAACCTTTATATTCTTTTTTTAAAATAAATGGAAAACTGGTAAAGATCACACACTCCGAAATCATTTACGCACAATGCGTCAGGGATTACATTATTTTAAGAACTATTCATGA
The DNA here is from genome assembly GCA_040004415.1 of Bacteroidota bacterium. Taxonomy (GTDB): domain Bacteria; phylum Bacteroidota; class Bacteroidia; order Chitinophagales; family Chitinophagaceae; genus JACMLD01. The sequence goes on from JBDUAY010000585.1 coordinate 544, forward strand.
TAAGCATATCACCCACATGACAATGAAGTACCTGGTTGAATTATTACCCGGAGAAATTTTTTGCCGGGTGCACCGTTCTTTTATGGTAAACCGGCTGCATATAAAAAACATCGGGAAAAATGTAATTGAGATGGGAAATACTAAAATTCCTGTTGGAAAAAATTATAAACCTGAGCTAGACAAGTTGAAGCGCGGGTAAGCCGCACACTCAATCTTGCGGTAGTAAATATTCCAGGTTATGCTTAAGCAAAGCGCCTCAAAAAATTAAACTGTACTCATTTTCCAGGAAGTTTGGAGCATAAAACCGACGCGTCTTCTACAATAATATATTACATAAAAAAATACATCCATCGTAATTATCAAGAATATATCCTCTTCTTACTGTATTTAAACCAATTACCCTATTTTTGCCCTCCAAAATCAGGACAACTTTTATGGATAAATTGATCTACATTATTCCGGCAATGGGCGTTGTAGGCCTGTTATATACTTTTGTGAAATTTGCATGGGTTTCCAAACAGGATGCCGGCAATGCGCGTATGCAGGAGATCAGCACTTATATAGCTGAAGGTGCCATGGCTTTCTTAAAAGCCGAGTATAAGATCCTCACTTATTTTGTGTTGATCGGTGCGTTATTATTAGGAATAATGGGATACAGTAATGCGAACAGCCACTGGAGCATTGCACTCGCTTTTATTTTAGGCGCATTTTTCAGCGCACTGGCTGGCTTCATTGGTATGAAAGTAGCCACTAAAGCAAATGTACGCACCGCCCAGGCTGCAAGAACCAGTTTAAGTAAAGCGCTGCTCGTGTCTTTTACGGGTGGTTCTGTAATGGGAATGGGCGTAGCCGGTTTGGCAGTGCTGGGGCTTGGCGGCCTTTTTATTATTTTAAAAATGATTTTTGCACCGGATGCCGCTGTAGACAGCAAAGCAATGGAGCAAACCATAGAAATACTCACCGGCTTTTCACTGGGTGCCGAGTCCATTGCATTGTTTGCACGTGTGGGCGGCGGTATCTACACCAAAGCGGCCGATGTAGGCGCTGACCTGGTAGGGAAAGTTGAAAAAGGAATTCCAGAAGATGATCCTCGCAACCCTGCGACCATTGCGGATAATGTGGGTGATAATGTAGGTGATGTGGCAGGTATGGGTGCCGATCTTTTCGGATCTTATGTTGCTACTGTTTTGGCTACCATGGTATTGGGAAGAGAAACCAGTGCCATGACAGATAATTTTGGAGGTATGTCCCCGATCCTTTTGCCAATGTTGATTGCGTCAATGGGGATTTTGTTTTCCATACTTGGAACTTTCTTCGTCCGTATTTCGGAAAACGCCGGTCTCAGCACGCATGCAGTACAGAAAGCATTGAATATGGGTAATTGGGGTTCAATCGTATTAACCGCCATCGCGTCCTTCTTTTTAGTAAACTGGCTGATGCCGGAAACAATGACGCTTCGCGGGCATGAGTTTACAAAAATGGGAATATTTGGCGCCATCATGGTAGGCCTTGGTGTAGGAACTTTAATGAGCATCATCACTGAATATTATACTGCAATGGGCAAGCGCCCGGTTATGAGCATCATACGGCAATCTGCTACCGGGCATGCTACAAATATTATTGGGGGCCTGGCGGTAGGCATGGAAAGTACCTTGTTACCGATATTGGTTTTATCCGCAGGGATTTATGGATCTTTTGCCTGTGCAGGTTTATATGGCGTCGCAATCGCTGCCGCCGGCATGATGGCTACTACTGCTATGCAGTTAGCGATCGACGCTTTTGGGCCGATTGCCGATAATGCGGGTGGTATTGCTGAAATGAGTGAATTGCCTAAAGATGTAAGAGAAAAAACGGATATCCTGGATGCGGTAGGAAATACAACTGCTGCAAGCGGTAAAGGTTTCGCCATTGCTTCGGCGGCGTTAACAGCCCTTGCATTGTTTGCTGCTTTTGTAGGCATTGCCGGCATCGATGGTATTGATATTTACCATGCTGACGTATTAGCGGGTTTATTTGTAGGCGGAATGATACCTTTCATTTTTTCTTCCTTAGCCATCCGGGCGGTGGGAGAAGCTGCTATGGCAATGGTAGAGGAAGTGCGTCGTCAGTTTCGCACCATCCCCGGTATTATGGAAGGTACCGGCAAGCCTGAATATGATAAGTGCGTGGCTATTTCAACAGAGGCTTCTCTAAAAAAAATGATGCTACCTGGTGCAATTGCTTTATTTTCTCCAGTTATTATTGGCTTTATTTTTGGCCCGGAAGTACTGGGCGGTTTTCTTGCGGGCGCCACGGTTTGCGGTGTATTGATGGGAATGTTTCAAAACAATGCAGGAGGTGCCTGGGATAATGCCAAAAAATCCTTTGAAAAAGGTGTAGAAATAAATGGAGAAACTTATTTTAAAGGAACAGAACCCCACAAAGCTTCAGTAACTGGCGATACGGTTGGAGATCCTTTTAAGGATACATCGGGCCCATCTATGAATATCCTAATCAAACTGATGAGCATTGTGAGCCTTGTAATAGCCCCTACCCTTGCAGTTATACATCATGATAAAATTGAAACAAATAGGAAAGCGCAATTAGAAACGCTCAAAAAAATGAGCGAGGTTAAATCAGGCACTATTGAACTAAACAAGTAATTGCAAGTGAACGA